>JALQTQ010000058.1 GCA_023263995.1 Akkermansiaceae bacterium
CCCCGATAAGTGGTGACGAGAAGGACACCGTCGGGCCGGAGCAAGCGTAGACCGGCCGAGAGGGCCTCGATCGTGCTCTCCGGACGGGTGGTGATCTCCTTGTCGCTGCCGGGGAGGTAGCCGAGGTTGAAGACGATGGCCCCGGCGCGTCGGTTAGTCGGGAAATTGGGCTTCCCGAGAAAGGTGGCATGGTCCGCTGGGACCAGGCGCACCCGGTCGGCCAGGCCATCGGCTTCCACGCGTGAGCGGGTGGAAGCGATGGCTGCTTCCTGGACGTCGATGGCCACCACCTTTCCGGTGGAACCGACGAGGGAGGCCATTTTCAGAGTGTCGTGGCCGTTGCCGGCGGTGGCATCGATGGCAAGGTCGCCGCTTCGCAGGGCTTCCTCGAGGAGCTGGTGGACTTTTTGGGTCAGTCGCATGGTGGTGGTATTTCTGTCGGGATCATAGTTTCGCAGGGCGGGCTCGCACAGGGCGGGCTTGGAATATTTCGATGGCTTCCGGGGCGGGAATGCGATGGGATTCCGGGATGAAGGTGATTCTTTTTCTCATGGCCGCCCTCCCGATGGTCCGGGCTGACTGGGTGATGCTTTTCGATGGCGCCACGACCGAGGGGTGGACTCCCCGCACCCAGGTGGAGAAATTCGAGGCGGTCGACGGGGAGCTGCATTTGCTTTCCAAGACGAACGTGTGGGTCGTTTCCAAACTGGAACTGGCCGACTTCGAGGTGGAGCTGGAGGTCTTCCTGCCGGAGGATCCGGGGTTCAATTCCGGGCTGGCCTTTCGTTGCCAGGGGGAGAAGGGGAAGCCGAAGGGGTATCAGGTTGAGATCGACCGCACGCTCCCCGGTGGCATCTATGGCATCGGACTGGGAGGTTGGCTCAGCAGGAACAAGGGGGAGTTGCGGGAGGGCTGGTGGAATCATTTCCGGGTCCGGGCGAGGGGCGATCTGGTCCAAACCTGGGTCAACGGGAAGCTCGTTTCGGAAATTCGTGAAAAGGGCCAGCTGAGGGGATACTTCGGCATTCAGCATCATGGAAATGGCGGAGTGGTGAGGTTTCGTAAGATCCGCGTGCGTGATTTGTCCACATAGCGGGTGGTTCGGGAAGTTTTCGAGAGTTTTTTCCCCAGCTTCATCTTCGATTCATCTTCATTTGCTAGCTTGCTTCCGATGAGCACTCCCTGAGGTTCATTTTCAAACCGAACTCGAAAGACCATGAAAAATCCCAAACTCACTCTCCTGAGCCTTGTCGCGCTCTCGCTTCCTGCCCTAGCCCAAGGACCGCCGCAAGGGCCTCCCCCCGATCCCATCGCGACTGCCCTTGACCGAGATGGCGACGGGGAACTGTCGCGTTCCGAGATCCGCGCAGCGGTGAGGGCGCTTCGCAAACTCGATGAAGATCGCGACGGTCGCCTCAGTGCCGAGGAATTACGGCCCGAACCTCCCCGCGGAAAAGGTCGTGGTGGTAAGGGTCAAGGCCAAGGACAGGGCCAAGGACAGGGCCAAGGCCAAGGCCAAGGACAGGGCCAAGGCCAAGGCCAGGGCCAAGGACAAGGCCAAGGACAAGGACAAGGCCGTCCACCCATGCCACCGCCCTCCAAGATTCTCACTGCTCTCGATACCGACAAAAGTGGGGATCTTTCAGTGGCGGAACTCGAGGCAGCGGTCGAATCGTTGAAGGATTTGGATTTCGATGATAATGGTAAGCTCACCAACGACGAGTCCGGGATTGAGAAGCCGGAGGGACCACAGGGAATGGGGGGCCGCGGCCGTGGTCATGGAGGTCCGCCTCCCCGCGGACCTCGGCGCTGAGGCTGAACGGACAGGCTGTCATCGGCCCATCGATATGAGAATGAGATGACTGGTGGCAGTGACAGGCCGGGGACTTCGTTGTTCTCCCCGGCCTTTTTCGGGAAATGACCACCGGAACGGTCACGCCCGGGTGAGCTTCACTCCACGTTCCGGCGGGTTTCCTTGCTTTCAGGCTTCGAGGTTGCTTCCTCTTGGTTTTTTTCCTCTTCGCTGAGGGCTTTGTTCCAGCCATCAGTTCCGCCCACGATGGGTAGGGTCAGAGAGGTGGCGGCGAGGTCGACGGTGAGCTCGGTGCCGGGGTCGGGCCAGAGGGTGAAATCGCGGTCGCTCGAGAAAATCATGAGGGCGATCTGCTGGTCCTTCGCGATGACTTGGTCGTCGGGTTGGAGATCAAACTCGAGGTCGTAGAATTGGCCGGGTATGAGTGGTTCGCCTTTGCGGATGGACTGGTGGTTTTGCGGGTCGGCCCAGCCGCGGGTGATGATGTTGTCGGTAATGACCGTATTTTTGCCGTCATTCCACGGGAGGGAAACGAGCCAGACCGAGAGATTGGCGGTGGGCTTGCTGCTGGCGAGGCGGATTTTGATCGAGGCCGTGCCGGAGAGGTGGAGTGCTTGTTTCAGAATGGGTGCGGTGTAGATGAGGCGATGTTTGGTCCATTCCGCTTTGGCGAGTGCGGTGCCGTCGAAGGAGAAGTTGTCGATCAAGGTTTCCTTGCCCGGCTGGGCGGGTTTTTCGGTGGCCAGGGATCCTTTCTCGGGAGCGCCCGGGGAGGGGAAGAAAGTGACCGGCTTGGCGGCGGGGTTCGGGTAGTCGTAGTAGGGAGTTGGCTCTTCGCGCTTGTCGCCTTCACGGACGATCCAGGCCTTGGGATCGTTCTCAACGTCGTTGGTCACGCCGTGAAGGTAGCGGGTGAACCAGCGGTTCATTTGCTTGAGGGGAGGCTCGCCGCCGTGGCCGCCTTGGTGAAAGTAGGCCTGCACTGGCAGGCCCTTTTCCTTGCAGGCCTGATAAATGCGCACGCTGTGTTCCGGCTGCACGTTCCAGTCGTTGAAGGCGTGAGCCATCAGGAGAGCGGCCTTCATCTGGCCGAGTTGGTTGAGGTAGTCGCGGCCGGCCCAGAAGTCGTTGTAGTCGCCATTCTTGCGGTCGAATTCCTCAAGCATGAGTTCGTCGCGAACGTGGCAGTCGCAGTAGTCGCGTCGGGCCGGGCGGTCCATGTTGCCGCTGTGGACGAGATCATAGAGGCAGTCGATGTCCTCCCCGATGTATCCGTAGGGGTGGCGAACGAGACCGTTCGAACGGTAGTAATGATAATATGAGGTGTTTGGGGCGATGGGAATGATCGCTTCGAGGCCATCCACCCCGGTGGTGGCGGCGGCGAGGGGCAGGGTGCCGTTGAAGGAAGTCCCGGTCATGCCCACCTTGCCGGTCGACCAGTAGGCCTTCACTTTCTCGCCCCCGATCGGTTTGGTGAAGCCCTTGGCCTTGCCGTTGAGCCACTGCACCACCGCTTTGGGTGCCAGCGCTTCGTTTTGTCCCCCGATGGTGACGCAGCCCTGCGAGAGGCCAGTTCCCGGGGAGGAGGAGTGGACCACGATATAACCGCGGGGCACCCAAACTTTGGCATGGCTCTTGGAAATGATCGGGCGCTCGCCTTTGGGGACGACTTTGGCGGTGACCTTGCGTTTCGGGGGCTCCTCACCGAGCTCTTGCCGGGGCGACCAGAGGTATTTGCTGGCGTCCTTGGTGACCCCCGCAAAATACGGGCTGGTGACGTAGACCACCGGGAGCTTGAGGCCTTCAGTCTCAGTCTGGCGCGGGCGGGTCACACTGACATGCACGCGGTCGAGTCGGCCGTCGCCGTCAGAATCGATCTCGGTCTCAACCCAGAGGTCGTGGCGGATCCACATGTCTGGGTCGTTGAACCGCTCCACGACCTGCGCTTCCCCATCTTTGAAAACGGGCACCGCTTTTTCAGGGCGGCCCGACTGGGCTTGCAGAAGTGAGAGAAAAGTTCCGGAAAGGAAGAGGGCCCTGAGTCCCGTAGAGTGGGCTTGCTTCGCGAACATGCTCAGCTGTAGGCACCTTTTCCCCCGAGGTCAAAGAAACAAGGTCTTGGGCAGGCATCCTCCAATTCTTCGGTTCATGAAAAAAATTCTCCTTCGCCTTGTTGTCTTCTTTCTGCCCGGGTCGTGTCTGACTGCCCAATCGCTCCCTCTTTGGCCGGAGGGCAAGGCTCCGCTGGCTTCGGGGGAAGTCGAAGCGAGCGATGCCGCCCTGAATGTTTTCCGTCCCAAGAAGCCCAACGGGACTGCCATCGTGATTTGTCCGGGTGGAGGATACGGGCGGGTGGTGGGCGGAGAATGGGCCCCGATCGCAAAGTGGCTCAATGCCCACGGGATCACCGGGCTGGTCCTGCATTACCGCTTGCCCCGGGGAAACCCTCTCCGTCCCCTCAGCGATGTCCGACGGGCGCTGCAGGTCGCGCGGGCCCGTGCCGGGGAGTGGGGATATCGCCCAGACCGGGTGGGTGTGATGGGTTTTTCGGCCGGGGGGCACCTCGCCGCGATGGCCACAACGCAATTTAAAGAGGGCATCGAGGGTGGCGGAGATCCCGTGTCAGCTCAAAGCAGCCGACCCGACTTCGCCATTCTGGTCTACCCTGTCATCACGATGGGGCCTGAAAGCCATGCGGGTTCCCGCCGGAATCTCCTCGGTGCCGATCCGGGAGAGGCCCTCATTCGTCGCTATTCCAACGAGCTTCAGGTCACGGCACGAACTCCTCCGACCTTCCTCACCCATGCATTGGACGACCGTGTGGTGACTCCCTCCAACAGCCTGCTGTTTCACGAGGCCTTGAAGGCGAAAAAGATCCCGACAGAATACCTCAAACTCGCCCGTGGCGGCCATGGGCTCAACGGATACCGGGGCCCGATGTGGGATGCCTGGCAAAAGCGCTCGCTGGAGTGGCTCGAGGAACTCTGGGCGAGTGAATGATGGTGGTGAGAGTCCTGCGCGGCACCCTGCTCGGAACCTCCGTTCTCACCACCGATGTCAATCGCCCCGGCACAGGCCTGATGGGAGAAGGGGTGGACCGCGGCAAGACTGATCCGGCATCTTTTGGCCTTGCGCCGCCGGAGGAGCGTGGAATTGTCACGAGGTAACGTCATGGACCAGACCAGCCAACAGAACATCGTCGAACTTCTCTTCTTGTCGCTTTATCAGGACAACCATCTTTCCATCGACGAGGACAGCATGTTGCAGAAGGCTCTGATAGCCTTGGGTTGGAAGGAACACGAGGAAAGCGGACCCTCGGTGGGAAAAGCTTTCGCAGCGATCCGGGAAGCCAGTGCCTGCGAGGCCGACAAGGAGAATTTCCTCCTCGAACGTGCACGCGCGATCAAGGAAGCGGGGCACTCGCTCACCGCCTTCGAGTGGTTGGGCAAGGTGCTCGGTTCGGATGGCCTCGATGCTCGCGAGTCCCGCTTCCTCGAGCGAGCGCGGCAGCATCTTTTTGATTAGAAAAAGCGACCGTGCAAAGCTTTTGAGATCAGTTCAGCTTGATCTGGTAAGCGTCGACGGCATTTTTCCAGAAGTAGCGTTCACTTGCTTCCTGCCCCTTTTTCGAGAAATATTGGTTCACCAATCTGACGTAGCTGGTGTAGTCGCCGGTCTTTTTGGTGCACGGCCAGTTGCTACCAAAGACAAGTCGCTCCGGGCCCAGATTGTCCCACAAGACCTCGAGAACCTCCTCGTAGTGGCTGATAGTTTTGGGGGCGGGTTGCGGCACACTCCGCTGGTAGAGACCCGAAATTTTGCACCAGACGTTCTTGTTTTCGCCCAGTTTTTCGACCGCAGCGATCCAGTCGCCCGGCACTGGTCCGCCGTCAAAGTCGTATCCGATGACGTGGTCGATGACGAGACGGAGTTCGGGGATGGTGCGGGCCAGTTGGTCGACGTTCTTTACCGCTTCGATGCCCGCCCCGTTGACCAGTAAATCGACCGACAACCCGGCCCGGGCCACCGCCCGCAGGCTCTGCAGAAGCTTAGGGTCGGTGTAGTCGATGGTCTTGCGCTGACGGCCGTTGCGGAGCCGGAGTCCGACAAGTCGCGGGTCTTTTTGCAAGTTCGCCAGACGTTCCTCAAAGTCAGGCTCGTATGGGTCGATGTTTCCCACGAGGGCCACGAAGAATTCATCACCCTTCACCAAGTCGAGCACCCACTGATTGTCTTCGGGGCGATCGCTGGCCTCCACGACGATCACTCCGGTCAGCCCGGCTGGCTTCGAAACAGCCTTGAACTCGTCCGGAAGGTGTGGCTTGTAAAGCAGAGCGTCATCTTGCGGCGGCCAAGGCACCCCTTTCTCCCGGGCGGTATCGTAGAGGTGAATGTGGGTGTCGATCATGTGCTTGACCTTGGGAAGACCAAGCTCGTCAGCAACGGCCGCAAGCGTCAGGAAAAAAAGGGACAGAAGAGGTTTCATGGTCCGAGACCAAACCTTGGATCAGCATTTCTCACCAGCCAGAAAATATCCACTCCATCGCTCCGTAAATGATCGTTGCCTCATGCTCCGTCTTATTTCCGTCATTTTTTCCGTTCTCCTCGTCACCCCGGTCTGGTCCGCCGCGGTGACCTTCAATCGTGACGTCCTCCCGATTCTTTCCGATGCCTGCTTTGCCTGCCATGGCCCTGACTCGGCGACCCGAGAGGCGGGTCTCCGCCTCGACCGCGAGAAGGATGCGAAGGCGTTGAGCAAGGGAATTGCGGCCATCGTGGCAGGCAGTCCCGATGACAGTGAGCTGATTCACCGCATCTTTAACGAGGACCCCGACGAGGTCATGCCTCCGCCCGATGCCCGGCGACAACTGACCGCTTTGGAGAAAAAGATCCTCCATGAATGGATCGCGCAGGGGGCGAACTGGGAAAAGCATTGGGCTTTCGTCAAACCGCAAAGCCCACCCGTCCCTCCGGTCTCGATTCCTTCCTGGCCCCGCAACCCGATCGATCATTTCATCTTCAAGATCCTCGAGGAAAACGACCTCGCCCCCTCGCCCGCAGCCTCGCGGGAAAAAATCCTCCGTCGGGTCACGCTCGATCTCACCGGTCTTCCGCCCACTCTCGCCGAACGCGAAGCCTTTCTCGCCGACACCCAACCGGGAGCCTACGAGCGGGTCGTCGATCGCCTTCTCGCCTCGCCCCGCTATGGCGAAACGATGGCCCTGCCCTGGCTCGAGGCGGCCCGCTTTGCTGACACCGACGGATACCAATACGACGGGCCCCGCGTGATGTGGCCCTGGCGCGACTGGGTCATTAAGTCCTACAATGAGAACAAACCTTTCGACCAGTTCACGATCGAGCAACTGGCGGGTGACCTCCTGCCCGGTGCCACCCTCGATCAGAAAATCGCCACCGGCTTCAACCGCAACCACCGCTACAATTCCGAAGCCGGCCTGGTCCCCGAGGAATTCCTCCTCGAAAACGCGGTCGACCGGGTCGATACCACAAGCACGGTTTGGCTGGGCTTGACCATGGGATGTGCGCGCTGCCACGACCACAAATACGATCCTCTTTCGCAAGAGGAATACTACCAAATGCTGGCTTTTTTCAACAATGTCCCCGAGGCCGGGCGGGCCATCAAGGGTGGTAATTCTGAACCCTACCTTCCTGCGCCTGCCGGACCGCAACGCTCGCAGCTGGCCGCCATGAATGATGAGATCAAGGAGCTTCGCGAGAGCATCGACGCCACTTTGGCCAACACTCCCGTGGCCCTGCCACCGACGCCCGGCCCGCTGGTGACCGAAGGGCTCAACTACCGACATCCCGATGAGCTCCTGACCTTCGAGGGCACCAAGTCAATCCCGATCCCCGACGCCCCGGTCACCGAAAAAAAGGGCGCTTCCAACCGCTTTGAGATCTTTTCCCCATTGGAACGCTACTCAGTTTCGCTCTGGATCAAACCCGACGAAGTAGGATCAGGCACCATCATTTCCCGGCAGTCCGGCAACAACGAGCGGGGCACCGGAATGAACCTGCGTTTCCGCGATGGCCACTTGCAGTTCCGTATCATCACACGCTGGATCGCTGGAGTGGCCATGATCGAGACCCAAGAGACGATCCCGACCGGGCAATGGACTCACGTCGTGCTCACGTTTCACGGCCAACTTCGCGCCTCCAACCAGCACCTCTTTATCAACGGTCGCAAAGTCCCGGTCACCATCATTCACAATACCAACAGCAACACCGGATCGGCCAAGAAGGGGACCCCACTTCTGCTCGGAGGTTACCCGGAAGATGCCTATCGTGGCCAGATGCGGGACGTGCGGGCCTACCGTCGTCCCCTCCGCGAGCGGGAGATCCAGGCCCTTTCTGACACTTCGTCGCTCGCCGACATCCTCGCCCTGGCACCCGAAGAACGGTCTCCCGCCCAGCTGGCTCGGCTGGAAACAGCCCGCCTCGAAATGGGCGTAGCCCAAGCCACCTATCAAAAGCTCGTTGCGGCCCGGGACAAACGCGACCTGTTTGTCCGTAGTTTGCCCACCGCCATGGTGATGGCAGAGCGCCCCGAACCCAAGGAGACTTTCGTCCGCAAGCGTGGAGTCTACAACGAATACGGGCCCAAGGTGACCCGCGGTGTTCCCGACATTCTCCACCCTTTTCCGAATGAGGGTCCCCGGAACCGCCTTGGCTTCGCACGCTGGGTGGTCTCGCCCGAAAATCCGCTCACCGCCCGCGTTACCGTCAACCGATACTGGCAGAGATACTTTGGCACCGGCCTGGTCAAGACCTCCGAGGACTTCGGGGTGCAAGGCGAAAAACCCTCGCATCCAGCCCTCCTCGATTGGCTTGCCACCGAGTTCATCCGCTCCGGGTGGGACGTGAAACACCTGCAGAAGCTCATTGTGACCAGTGCCACCTACCGGCAGCGATCCAATCTTACCCCGAAACTTTTGGAGGTCGACCCCCACAACCGCCTCCTCGCCCGCGGGCCGCGGCTTCGCCTTCCCGGCCATCTCATCCGCGACCAGGCCCTTGCGGTGAGCGGGCTTCTGGTGGAGAGAATCGGCGGGCCCTCGGTCAGCCCCTACCAGCCGGCCAACCTCTGGATCGAGATGTCGATGGGCATGAAATACAAGCCCTCGACAGGCGAAGACCTTTTCCGCCGCAGCCTCTACACCATTTGGAAGCGCACCGTAAATCCACCCTCGATGGCCATCCTCGATGCTGCCGATCGCGAGGCCTGCTGGGTTGGAGTCAAGCGCACCAATACCCCCTTGCAGGCCCTGACCTTGCTCAATGAAACGGCCTTCGTGGAATCGGCCCGCAAACTCGCCGAACGCTCACTGCGGGAAAGCCCGGACGAGCCGGTGTCCCACGCTTTCCAAATCGTCACCCTGCGGGAGCCGCGCCCCGATGAAAAAGAAATTCTCGCTGGAGCTCTTGCGGAATACCTTGCTGAATTCAGGGCCGATCCGGAGGGAGCCAAGGCCCTGACCACGATTGGGGCTTCGCCCGTGCCTGCCGATCTCGATCCCGTCACCCTCGCTGCCCACACCGCCCTCGCGAATGTCCTTCTCAATCTCGACGAGGTGGTGACGAAGGAGTAGGGAATGCTGAATCTTGAATGGGACGGGAACCGACATGCGATTTGGAAGAACGGCTTTTGAATTATGCCACAAAGGTCATCGAGATCTGTAATGTGCCTCACACCACCTACGCGGCCCAGCACGTTTCGCGGCAGCTCTTGCGTTCAGGCACCTCTCCTCTCGCGAGTCAAATCGTTGCCTTCTCCTTATTCAAAAAACCAACCTCTTCCCCCACGCCACGTCTTTTCCATTCCTCCTCAACGAAACCGACCATCTCATCTTGTCTTTGTCGGCTCGATCAGAACCGCGACCAAGCGCCTTTGAGTTCCCTCTCGCCATCACCACGATTCAACATTCCCATTGGGAGGTCGGCGTTCGATGTTCCCCTCCAATAAAAAAGCGGCCAGGGGATCCCGGCCGCTTTTCCGCTGATCAGAATGGTGGGTCCTCAGGGAGCCATGATTGATTCGATGCGATAGAATTTCGCGTCCTCGCTTGCAGACAGCACCACGGTGCCTATCCCCTTTTCGTCGGTGGTGAGGCTGCCGTTCACAGGTGTCTCCTCCGTCGAGAAATCGATGAGATCGGTCGAGCTGAAGCACGAGTAGGTGGTCGAGGCATCTCCGGTGAAGGTGAGAGTGACCTCATCGGTCACGGGATCGACCGAGAGAGAAGTGATCTCGAGGTCATTGCTTACCGGCGGAGGTCCCAAGGACACCACGCTGATCCCGCAGATTCCCAGACGAGACTCGAAATTTGTGCCATTGACATATTCTTCCGCTTGGAGGGTGACGATGATTTCGCCACTTGCTCCGGAGTCAAATTCCAGAGTGATGCCCGGAGCCCAAGTGTCGTAGTTGTTTGAGTTGCCCGAGGTCGTGAAATCGGTGATGAGAGGATCATCGGTGGTGGCACCATCGTAGAAACGAGTGCGGGTCTGGCAGCAGCCAACGTTGACCGTGAAGAAGGACACCTGGTAAGCGGTATTGGCGGCGAGACCGCTGAGCGTGAGCGTGGCCTCGACCTCGTTTCCGGTGTCAGGATAGCGACCGAAGAACTGCTCGAAATCAGCAATCAAGGGACCGTTGTTGGCCAGGGCATTGGGACCTCGAAAGCGGTTTTGGTTCGCGAGATTGGCGTTCCGGACCTGGAGATCAAAGGTGATGCCGTTGGCGGTGACATTGTAAGACTTGTTGTTGGATGGTTCGATACTCGCAAAGCCCGGTTGGGTCTCGAGTTGAAGGCCATCCGCGTTATCCGTATCATCGTCGAAATCGATGCCCGCCGTGAGATTATCCTCGAAGAAGGTCTCGGGGTTAAAGGTGAGCGGGATGACCTCGACCGAGAAGGCGGCCGGGCTTAGGAGGAGGAAGATCCCTCCGAAGAGAGAGGGCATGTTGGATAAGGGTTTGATGGTCATTTTGGTGAGAGTGTTGGAGGTGACGGCTGCTTTTTCGCTCATCGAAGGCAAAGCCTTTCACAGCGAGACCGTTTGTCAGACCGACCTCGTCGGCTACGACAAGGGTGTGGGACAGATTTCATTTTCTCTCCAGCGGGTTTCCCGCCGTATTTTCATGAGAGGCATGAATGGCTTGCCTTTTCCTGATCTCCGGTTGATTCCAAGCCCTGAGAACCATCTATGATAGACGGACGGGGCTAGGATGGTAGCTTTCGGGTCATGTCTTGCCTCCTGCCAGACGACTCCGCACGCGTGCTTCCCAGCCGTCGGGTCTTCCTGTCTTCTTCCTCGGCGATGCTGGGAGCGGCCGCACTTGCTTCCCTGGTGCGGGCGGCTCAAGCACCGGGGCCGATGGCCAAGGCCAAACGGATCATCTATCTTTTCCAAAGCGGTGGGCCGTCGCAGCTCGACCTTTTCGACCCGAAGCCGCAACTTGACCAGTTTCACGGGCAGGAAGTGCCTGCCTCGGTCTTTAATGGACAACGCCTGACTGGAATGACCGCCGGCCAGGCCTCCTTTCCGGTGGCCCGTTCGACCTTCAATTTCAAGCGAGCTGGCCAGAGCGGGCAGTGGCTCAATGCCGACCTTCTTCCTCATCTCGCCGAGGTCGCCGATGACCTCAGCGTGATCCGCTCGATGCATACCGAGGCCATCAACCACGACCCGGCCATCACCTTCTTCCAGACCGGGTTCCAGCTGGCCGGGCGGCCGTCGATCGGGGCTTGGCTTTCCTATGGCCTTGGCAGCGAGAATGCCAACCTCCCGGCCTTCGTCGCGATGACCTCCAACCGCTCGGGGCAGTCGCTCTACGACCGGCTGTGGGGCGCGGGCTTTCTCCCGTCGCAACACCAGGGGGTGCGTTTCCGTTCCGGCAAGGATCCCGTTCTCTACCTCAACAACCCGAAGGGCATGAGCAGCGGGCTCCGGCGCAAGACCCTCGACCACCTCGGGGCCCTCAACCGCATCCACCATCAGGAGTATTACGATCCCGAAATCGAAACCCGCATCGCGCAATACGAGATGGCCTTCCGCATGCAGATGTCAGTCCCGGAACTGACGGACGTCTCCAACGAACCGGAGAGCACTTTCAAACTTTATGGCGAGGACGCCCGTAAGCCCGGAACCTACGCCTATAACATCCTCATGGCGCGACGGCTCAGCGAACGTGGGGTGCGCTTCGTGCAGCTCTTTCACCGGGGGTGGGATACCCACAGCGGCCTCGCCGGGCAACTCACCCAACGCTGTCGGGAAACTGATCAAGCCTCGGCCGCCCTCCTCACCGACCTGAAGCAACGAGGGCTCCTCGACGATACCCTAGTGGTCTGGGGTGGCGAGTTCGGGCGCACCGTATACAGCCAAGGAAATCTCACCCCGAAAGGCTTCGGACGCGACCACCACCCGCGCTGCTTCTCGATGTGGCTGGCGGGAGGCGGGATCAAGGCCGGGCAGTCGATTGGTGAAACCGACGATTACTCCTACAACATCGTCCGCGATCCGGTCAGCGTTCACGACCTTCACGCTACTCTCCTGCACCAAATGGGGATCGACCACAAAAAGCTCACTTTCAAATTCCAGGGCCGCCATTATCGTCTCACCGATGTGCACGGCGAGTTGATCAAGCCTCTGATCGGGTGAGGACCAGCCTAGTCGATCTTGGTCCGGATGTTTGGGGGCTTCCGGGTATTTCCTTCATCCTTTGGCGGATCGGGTTGTTGTTGTCGCCTGATTTCGATCTCGGGGATGCTGATGTTGTAGTTGCTGGCTCCGCGCACCTCCCAACCCGCAGCGAGCTTGGCTTGGTCGGTGAGGCGCCGGGCGAGGAGGTAGGTGTTGAAGGAATTGGGGTGGACCCAGAAGATCAGGACGGCATCACTCTTGAGGCGGAGGCGACCGACGATGGTCGAGAATTGGCTGGGGCCTTGTTTGAGTTCCTCGAGTGAGGTGCCGCCGCTTTTCAGGTCGGGGCTGATCTGGATGGTCAGGCGGGTCGAGGTGGGCCAGGCCAGTAGGGTGTGCTTTTGATTCCGGGAATTCCGGAAATCGAAGTTCTGGAAATGATCGACGATGGGCTGGGGCTCGTAGATGAAGCGGTCGGTGCCTTTTTGCTTGATGCGCTTGGAAGGGAACTTCGTCTTGTGTCGTTTGAACTCCCGTTCGAAGAGCTCCAGTGGGGTGAAGGGGTCGATGAAGTGAACGCGGTCGTGAATGACGAGGGCGTAGTAGATCTTGGCATCCTTGGGGATGGGGCGGCTGGCGGGGATTCCAACGACGGTGGGCTCCACCTTGAGCACGGGAGTTTGGTCGAGGAGGCTTTCGAGGCGCGCGATCTCCTGCTGGATAGTGGCAGTCTTTTGGGCTTCGGTATCGCGTCGGACCTTGGTTTGGGCGGCCAGTTTCTTGAGTTGGTCCAGTTCGGCAAGCAGGTCTTGGCGTTGCTCGCGGTCCTTTTCGAGCAGGGCGAGTTGACGTTTTTCCGCTTCGATTTCCCGGGGGCTGGGAGCTTCCTGAGAGAGGAGTTGCTCGAGTCGTTGGCTTTCGGTCTGCAGGCTGGCGAGCCTCTTTCCGGCGTTGGTCACCTGTTCCGGCGTGGCCGGTTTGAGGCCTTCCATGAACTCCACCACCTTTTTGCTGACATCGGCCTGGACCAGAACGAGCACAAGGATCAGCACCGCCACCACGTTGGTGAGGGCGTCCATGAGGGAATCGAGATTGACTCCCCCGTCGGAATTGGTTTTGCGCCGTCGGGCCATTGCTTAGTTCTTCTTAAAAAGGGAGAGGTCGATTTCCCCGTCGTTGGGGAGGGGAAGTTTGCCGGTGACGACCTGGTAATTGCTTTCCGCGGTCCCGGCGGCCCAGCGAAAGGCTTCGTTACCTGATTTCCGGAGCAGGAAGAGGACCATCGAGTCCTCCGTTTTCTTCACGCGGTCGAGGTAATTCGCGTAGACTCCGCTTTTCTCAATGGCAGCGGTGGAAATGCGCTTCTTTCCCTCGGGATGATCGAGGAGGATGATGCCGGTGGAATTGCACTCCACGAAGAAGATGACCTCGGGACCGTCGTCCAGGAAGCCCCGGGGTTGCACCACGACCGACTCTGCGGGTTGGGGCGCTTCCCTGCGTTTCTTGAGTTCCTCCTGCAGTTCCTGGAGCCGCATCACGAGGGGCGGACGCTCGGCCAAGATCTCGGAGATCTCGGTCTTCATGTTCTCGACCTGCTTCTGTAGCTGGACATCGGTCCGGTCGTTCTTGGTCGCCTTGTCGATCTCTTTGAGTTCGGTGGTCAGGGCAATCACACGGTCCTTGAGTTTGGCCAGCTCCGCCACGGTGGCCTTCTCGCGGGCCAGCTTCAATTCCCGGTCGCTGTTCTCCTTCTCCTGGTTCTTGATCTTGCGCAGGAGGTCCCGGTTTTCCATCGCGAGGGCCAGTTCTTCTTCGCTACGGCCTTCCTTTCTCATCTGCTGGACCTGCATCATCACGCTGATCATCAGGGTGAGGATGCCGATGAGGCCGGCCAGAATACTCATGAAAGGGAAGAGCGACATTCCCTGGTCAGAGTCCTTGGAGCGGCGGGCCATGGTCGGGTGGGAGCTTAGGATTTGGAGAAGAAGCCCTTCTTCTTTTTCACTTCGTTGGGGATCTGGTTCTCGCCGAGGGCCTTGAGGGAGACGTTGATGGAGTCGATGCCGGTGGCGATGTTCTGGAAGCTCTCCTCAAGGTTCTTGTTGGAGCGCAGGAAGACATCACGGCTGGTCTCAAGGAGCTTGCTCGCCGCATCGGTGAAGGTTTTTTCCACCACTCTCTGATGTTCCCCCAGCCTGACTTGGAGAAACTCGGAGGTCTCGGTGAGCATGCGGGTCGATTCGTTGAGATTGACGAGGAAGGTCTCGTGGGCCTTGGCCAGCGAGGTGATGAGTTGCGGGATGCTGTCGGCCTGCTGGATCAATTCCTCGCCCACCAGGGTGCGGCTGTCGTTGAGCTTGGGGAGGAGTTTTTCCACGCAAAAGGCATCGATCATGGTGAGCGTTTCGTCCTCCTTCTTTTGCACGGCGGCGAGAGGGAAGCTCATCAGGATGCTGAGGATGAGACCCAGCAGGGTGGTGTCGAAGGCGGTCGAAAGGCCGTCAGTCAGGCTGTTGATCGAGGCCTTCAAAGCTTCGGGATCCGAGGTGTCACCCATCGCCAGCGAACCGACTGCGACCGACAGTCCGATCACGGTCCCGATGAAGCCGAGAATGGGGATGGCCCAGAGGAAGACCTTGATGATGGAGTAGGAGCTGCTCGAACGGTTGGCGTCGATGTCCGACTGGGTGTTGAGGAAGTCCGCAACCTC
>JALQTQ010000059.1 GCA_023263995.1 Akkermansiaceae bacterium
GGAGCACGAGGGTTACCGGTCGAGGGTGGCGGGCTCTTCTCACTGCGTGAGCTCAAGGTGCAGGCTTTGGAGTGAGACTCGTGGCGTAAAGCTCGTTTCGAATAATGCTACCCAGCGGAAGATGGAAAAAGATACCCGGATCAACATCTACGAAAAACTCCGAGGCGCCAACTGAGTTTGTGCCCTTTGGGCCAGGCATTTTGTTTCCCCGCTGTGGTGGCTGGTCAGGGTCAAGGACCGGTTGGGGTGACCGAGACGCGATAGAAGGCCCTCAAGCCCCCTGCGGAATCGGAGAAGGTGGTCGTACCCGCGAGGCCGGCCACACTATCTTCAAGATCATCCCATAACTCGAGATCAAAGGAACGACTGACGGTGTAGAGGACCCCGGCTTCCGATATCCAGCTGAGTGAGGCCGACCCTTCTTCGGAATGATAGGAGAAGGCGGTGATTTTCGGCGAGGGATCTGGGGCGGGTGATCCAAGTTGGGTAATGGTGAAATGATCAATGGCAAAAGCATCGTTGTTTGAGCCCACGCCGACCTGGTTGGCCCCTTCCCGGATGAAGATCGGGTCGCTGAAGGTGACCGGTGCCGCGTCTCCATAAGTCGCAATGACCTCGCCTGTCTCGGCATTATGCTCCAACACGACCGTATTGGGGTCGTGGGTGAAAGCGATGGGGCCTTGGGCAACCAGCATCCGGTCCCCATCCAACACATGGAAGACATTCAAGCCGCTGGGGATGGTCTCCAGCATGAAAAAATTGTTTTCATCGAGGTAGCCGAAGACGAAGTCTTGGTCCTGAAAGGTGTTCCCAGATTCGAGACTGGTGAACTCTGCCGAGATCGAGTAGTGCCCGCCGACGGTCTGAGGAGCAAGGGCGATCGCCCCGAGGACCGGGTCGTTGACGGTGGTATCCCGTGGGAAGTCGTAATTAGGAGTTTGCTGTTCTAGCCTGCCTCCTGTTTCGACCCAGAGCGCGTCCGCGATTTCCTCGATCCCATTCCGGTTCAGATAGGTCCAGCCGGAGTTGGTCCCATCGTCGAAGTTATCGCTAAAGATGATTTGCTGGGCGCTCGCTCCCCCGACGAGGACCCCAGCGCAAGCCAGTATCGACATTGAGAACGCTTTCATCATCTCGGAAGGTCAAGATTGCTTCCGGCGTCGGCCAAGAAAGAGAATCGACAGCCCGAGGAGGCTGGCCACGCCCGTCTCGGGAATCTGATCGACCACGAAATTGTCGATGGCAAATGCGTCGTTGTTTGAACCCACCCCAACCAAGCCGGTCCCGGACATCACGAGGGCAGGGTCGCTGTAGGTCACCTGGGGAGACGAACCATGGCTTAGAGTCACTTCGCCGAGGATGGCATTGTGTGTGACCACCAGGGTTGTGGGATCATGACGAAAGGAAATGGGCCCGTTGGCAATCAGGTTCCGATCGCCTGCCACGACGCTAAAAAGATTGAGGCCGCTTGGGATTGTTTCCACAATGAAGAACTGACCTTCGCCTCGGTACCCGAAAACCATGTCTTGGTCCTGAAAGTTATTGTCGGGTTCCAAGCTTATGAAATCCGCCGAAACAGTGTAGGTCCCTCCGACGGAAACCGGTGCGAGGGCGATGGCCCCGAGGACTGGGTCGTTGACGGTGGTGTCCCGTGGGAAGTCGTAATTGGTGGTTTGTTGCTCCAAGCGCCCGTTGGTCTCGACCCAAACCGCATCCGCAATCTCAGTGGCACCATCGCGATTGAGGTAGGTCCAACCTGTGTTGGTGTTGTCATCGAAATTGTCTGAATAAATGACCGCTCCGTGCAGGGGGGCAGCAACGAACAGGACAAAGGGCAGGGAGTGAAAAATTTTCATCATTAGTTAACCTTCGCGACATAAAAAGCGAAGTCACCCTGAATTGACAAGGATCATTTAGAAATTGTGGTGTGACATTTGGGATTTCGGTGGGTCAAACTCCGGATCTCCTTCATTGATGAAAACACTCTTTCGCCTTGCGGCACGATTCGTTTTGCTGGCCTCGTCGGCACTGGGAAACCCGGTCTGCCTTCCCTATCAAACCAGCTTTGCAGGTAATTTCGAGGACTTCTACGCTCCAACCCGTGGCGGTTATAGTTGGTCCCATAACTGGCGGTCCGAAAAATACCAAGTCTGGGTGAGTGACAACAACCGGGAGGTCACGGCCAGCATGCAGGCGCGGGAGCTGGCCGGGCAGGTTTTTTTTCTACAGACCACGGTTGATCCGGTGGAAGTGAACGGCTCAGGTCATTCCATCGGTTTGGCGGCTTGCGGAAGCGATCGGACTTTTGGGAGCTACTACCTTGGCGATGTGAAACCTGACACAGACCGATTCCGCATTCTCAGGATCTCGGGAAACACCACCACGGTGGCGGCGGAAAGCGATCTGGGTTTTTCTCTTGCGGGAGCGGAATCATTCCAGTTGACCCTGACGGGTGATCACGCCGACGGAAGGATTGATCTCCGCCTCACGGTATCGCGTGGAGGGGAGATTGCCACCCTGCAGGGGAGCGATCCTTTGCCGCTTTCCGGGAGCTACTTCGGTCTGCGCGGGCGCTGCGGAAACGGGAATTTTGAATTTCATTTTGATGATTTCCTTCTTGATCGACTCCGGGTGGGTGAGCGCACACCGGAGCCCGGGCGGTTCGCGGTCGTGGGCAGACCCTACCTCCATTCTGGGAACGGCCTAGTGCCCGATCTCATTCCCGCTTGGGCGAGACTGGAGCCATCTGGTGGCTTCGGCGGGCTTCCCTCCCAGTCGGACGTGGGGGTGCACCAGGTGCGCTATCCTGGAAGCGATGATCCCTACGTGGAAGTGATGGATACCGAAGTGGTGGTCTTGGCTCCAAGCGAGGTCATCATCAGTGAGTTCATGGCGGACAACGACAGCACCTTGCAGGACGAACAGGGGCAATCGTCTGACTGGGTCGAGCTTTTCAATCCAACCACTTCCCCCATTGATCTCAGTGGCTGGCATTTGACCGATTCGAAGTTTGAACCTAAAAAGTGGACCTTCCCTCCCGGCACGATTTTGGCGCCATTGTCTTTTCGGGTCTTTTTCGCCTCCGGAAAAAACTTTCCCGGACACGTGGCTTTTCGTTTGCAGGCCGAAGCCGGAGGCTATCTGGGCTTGAACCGCCCCGACGGCACGGTGGCTTCGGAGTACGATGATTATCAAAATCAGAAGGAAGACATCAGTTTCGGGGTTTTTGGCGACTACTCGAAAGGCGGGTTCCTGCCGCAGCCCACCCCCGGAACGGCCAATCCGAACGCCGGTTTTGCGGGTTTCACTGCGGACACGCGATTCAGTGTAAGGCGTGGATTCTTTGAGGCTCCTTTCCAACTCGAGGTAACTTGCGAAACCCCCGGGGCGATTATTGTTACCACTACGGATGGGACCGTTCCCACGCTTGAGAATGGCGAGCGCTCGGCATCGCCTGCCTCGCGTGTGATTTCGGAGACGACTGTCCTGCGGGCTGCGGCCTTCGCCCCGGATCTGGTGCCGACTAATGTCGACACCCAGACTTATCTTTTCCTGGCGGATGTAAAGGCGCAGGACTCCAACTGGGCTCGGGCCCGGGGATGGCCCTCGGGCAGCATCAACGGGCAGGTTTTCAATTACGGCATGGACCCTGAAGTCATCAATGCCCTCGCTGAGGGGGAATTCGAAGATGCAATGACCGATCTCCCAAGCTTATCCTTCGTGACCGATCTCGACCATTTCAACGATCCGGAGACCGGCTTTTGGGTGAATGCTGAAAACCGGGGCCGAGACTGGGAACGTCCACTTTCGGTGGAACTTTTGGATCCTGATGGAGGGGAGGGATTTCAAATTGATGCCGGCGTTCGTCTGCGGGGTGGTTTCAGCCGCCAGGGCTCCAATCCGAAGCATTCTTTCCGGCTTTATTTCCGATCCGAGTATGGCGACGGGAAATTGAACTACCCGCTCTTTGGCGCGGAGGGAGCCGCCGGGTTTGATTCGCTCGACCTTCGAACAAGCCAGGGCGGCGGTGGAAGCTGGCATTTTAGTCCCAGCGCGGACGTCACCTTCAACCGGGATGTCTTTGCCCGGGAGACCCAGCGCGACCTTGGCCAAGCCCATACTCGTAGCCAGTATTATCACCTTTATCTCAACGGGCAGTATTTTGGACTTTTCCAATCGCAAGAGCGTCTCGACAGCGACCACGCCGCGACCTACTTTGGGGGAGGTAAGGATGATTATGACGTCATCAAGACGCGCACCAAACCGCATCGGGTCGAAGCTCTCGACGGGGACCCCGAGGCTTGGGGGCGGCTTTATGATGCGGCTGTGGCGGGGTTTGCGAGGGACGCGCAGTATTTCGCGGTGCAAGGATTGGATCTTGACGGGGAGCCTGATCCGGTCGGGGAGAAGTTGGTCGATCTCGACAATCTCATCGATTACATGCTGGTTATTTTTTACACTGGCCAGACGGACGCCCCGGTGAATCTCGGGGCCAATGTCCCCAAGAATTTTTACGCGATGAGGCCCCGCGACGGGTCGCATGGCTTTCGTTTTTTTATCCATGACAACGAGGACAGCCTTCGTAGTGCCAATGCAAATGTGACCGGTGACAATGGGACCGGCGACCGCCTGACCTATTTCAATCCGAAATGGCTTCACCAGCGGCTCAGTGCCCATCCGCATTATCGCCGTCGTTTTGGTGACCGGGTTCACCGGCACTTTTGGAATGGCGGGGCGCTGACTCCGGATCAGGTGGCGGAGCGTTTTCTTTCCAGCGCGAATGACATACAGAAAGCGGTCATCGGGGAATCGGCTCGATGGGGAGATTACCGTCGGGCGACTGCCTATGGTCGTGACGACTGGCAAGGGGCGGTGGACCGTCTCACGAACCAGTTCTTTCCGGGGCGCGGCACCATCGTTCTTTCGCAATTGCGCAGCCGCAATCTTTACCCTGATCTCGCCGCACCGGCCTTCAATCAGCACGGTGGCCGGGTGCCGGAGGGGTTTGCACTCTCGATGAGTGCGCCAGCGGGGATGATTTACTACACCCTCGACGGTCGCGATCCCGCAGGCCCGGGCGGGCTTCTCTGGGGTGATCATGCCACCCTCGACCCGCTTGTGCCAGCGGGGTCTCCGGGCTGGAGTTATCTCGTCACGGCCACTCCGTTCAGTGACAGTGAGGTGGTGGTGGGGCATCCGGGTTATGGTCCTGAGGACTGGAAGCATCCTTCCTTTGCCGATGCTGCTTGGTCCACCGGAACGGCACCCCTCGGATACGGTGGAGTGGGCAATCCGGGTTGGGCGACCGAGATCAGCGACGGCGGGACCCTTCCCCGGAACCGGACGACTTACCTCCGCAAGTCGTTCCAAGTCAGCGGGGCGACGAACTACAGCGAGTTGCAAATCAACATCCGCCGGGATGATGGTGCCATTATTTACCTCAATGGGCGCGAGATTGCGCGCAGCAACATGCCCGAGGGCAACATCACTTATTCCGACACCGCCTTGTTCGGCGTGTCCGGCAGCGGTGAGAACAGCTTCTTCAGTGAGAATCTTCCCCTGACTCCAGGGCTCCTTGTGGAAGGAGAAAACTTGCTCGCGGTTGAGATTCACCAAGAAGGCGACAGCAGCAATGATCTCGTCATTGATGTCGAACTGCTGGGCCTGAATGTCAATGGTGGCGGAGTGAAGATCAGCGCCAACACCCGGGTCAAGGCCCGGGTCCGATCCGGTGGGGAGTGGTCGGCCTTGAATGAAGCGGACTTCTTTGTGACTGCGCCCGCGTCGGCCGAAAATCTGATCGTCAGCGAGGTCTACTACAATCCACCGGGTCCGGACGAGGCCACGGAATACCTTGAATTCCGGAATATTTCGGAGAATCAATCGATTCACCTTGATGGCTTGCGCTTGGGCGGCGGGATTTCCTTCACCTTTCCGACCGGCGTAGTGATGGGCCCGGGACAGTGGGTCCTCGTTGTCAACAATCGTGCCGCCTTTGAGGCGTCCTTTGGCGGCCACTTGCCGGTGGTCGGCGAGTATCAGGGAAATCTCTCCAACAGCGGAGAAGAGATCGTGGTTGGAGGGCTCTTCTCCTTTTCCTTTGACGATTCCCTGCCTTGGTCCGGACTTGCCGACGGGGAAGGGAGAAGCTTGGTCTACACTGGCGGGAATCCAAATGAACCGGTGGCTTGGAGAGCGAGTGCCTTCGATGGTGGATCGCCTGGGGTGGCGGATTCCAGTGCTTTCCCGGGCGGTGATTTTCGAGAATACGCTTTTGGCGGCGATCTTCCCGTGATCGACGGCAGAGGGCGTTTTTCCTTTCCCGTCAATCTGGGTGCCGACGATGTCACTTACGTGATGGAAACCAGCAGTGATCTGGAAACTTGGCTCCCGGCGACAGGTTGGCAGTTGACCGGGGAGGCGGCCCTGGACGGGCCCTTTGTGTTGCTTCACATGGCTCCTTCTTCAGCATCTGACCGCGAATTTCTCCGGGTCAGGGCTGAAAGGTCGAACCCCTGATCACCGGTTCCAGGCAAATCACGTTCGTTTCTCAAGCATCGCCGAAATGGCCTTGGCAAACCTTTGGGAATCCTGAGCGTTCTGCATAACGCACTCCTGCGCCGTTCCGATTTCAGTCCCTCCTCTTTGCGGGAGGTCAGAGAGGGGCGGAGAGTCGAGGCCGATGAGGTCTTCACCGGGACAGATGACCAGGAGCGGCCGGAGCAGGATTGGCGGAGAGCGGTGGTCAGCCTTGCCAGCCGTCGGAAACGAGGATGTTGGCGATTTCGTTGGCAGCCTCCGAAAGGGTGACGTCTTTTTTCTTGAGGAGGTAGATTTTGCGAGAAGGGGCCGGCTTTTGGAAGGAACGGACCACCACCTGTTCGGGCAGGGTATTGCGCACGGCCAGCTTGGGAATGACCGCCATGCCGAGATCGGCCGCAACCATGGCGAGAGCGGTCTCAAGTTGATCACACTGGAGCCCCTGACGGACTTGATTGAGGCGGCAGGCTTCCAGGACTTGGTCGCGCAGGCAATGTCCCCCGGTGAGGTGGATCAGGTCTTCGGCATTCAATTCGGATGGGACTGGGTCTTTTTTCCGGTGGGCCCATTCGTGTCGCCGGGGAAGAGCCAGCATGAGAGGTTCGTCGAAGAGAAGGCGGGTGGTCAAGCGGTGGGATTCACGGTCTTCTTTGGTGACGTCACTGAGAATGGCGAGCTCGATCTCGCCGTCGGAGATTCGTTTGATCAGATCGGGAGTCCGGTTTTCCAAGACCATTGTCTTCACGCCGGGAAGGCGGCTTCGGAATTCCCTCAGCAGGAGCGGCAGGAGATAGGGAGCAATGGTGGGAATCACTCCGAAGGTCACTTCGCTCTGGCGGAGGCCGCCTCGCTTGTCAAAACTCTCGCGGAGGCGGGCTTCCTCGGCGAGGATGCGATCGGTGTGGGCGAGAAGCATGCGCCCGGCATCGGTGGGGACCACGCCCCGGCGGCCGCGGGTCAGGAGCTGTTCGCCAAGGCGTTTCTCCAACTCGTGGATCGCCAGGCTCATCGCGGGTTGACTCACCTGACAGCGTTTGGCCGCGGCACTCATCGTTCCACACTGGACCGTCTCCGCAAAATAGCGCAGCTGCTTAAAATCAAGAAAATCGCCTGCCATGGGCTGAGAGAAATGGCAGAGATCTAACAATAAGTCACGATAATATCTCGGGGAAATCCTTTTTACGGATTGCTCACCATGCGAAGATGATCGGGGCGGCCACGATGGTGGGCTTCCGGGGACCGTTGTTTTCGCTTTCCTCGATCGCAGTCACGAAGCCGTTCTCAAATTCCACCACGATCTTGGAGACCTCCTCGTTTGTGGTGTGGGTCAGTTGGCGGAAAAAAGCCCCGGTGACGGGATCGCGCACCATGGCGTAGTGATTCTTTTCCTCATACTCGATCATTTCCCAGACTTGGGTTTGTCCTTTGGCATTGCGGCGGACTTTGGTTTTGGTCGGGTGGGGATGGATCTGAGCGACCTCCTCGGGTGTCATGCCCAGGGCGACCTCTTTCTTTGAAATCAGTTCGCGGACGAGGAGTTGGCGGGCGTGGACTTGTTTGAGTTTTTCGACAAACTTGGGATCTTTGGCGGAGAAGGCTGCCGGGGTGACCCAGCCGGAGACGCCGACATTGTCCTCCCGCTTTCCGCGGACGAAATAGGCCCGGTCGGTGAAGGAGACGAGATCGACTTGGGTTCCGGTCTTGAGGATGCCGCGGTTACGTCCCCCCTTGTTGGTGGCGTAGACGATGCCGGGCTTTTCCACCTGCAGGGTGATGCCTTTTTCGGAAAATTCCTCGACGGAGACGACGCCTTCCTCCGAGTCATCCGGAAGGGCAGGCAGGAGGGTGGCGAGGGTGAGAACGAGGCATGATACCGTTTTCATGTTGATGGGAGCTTATTGTGGGATTGTGAATTGTCGACCTTGGTCTGACGAATCACGGTCGGGAGTTATTCATATCCGATTCGGGCTTTGTTTGGGGGCCATCCTACGTCAAGTTCGCGTCATGAACGAAACGCTCTCGAGCAAGCTCTTTGCCAAGGCCAAAACGCTGATCCCGGGCGGGGTTAATTCCCCGGTGCGGGCCTTTCGGAATGTCGATGGGGATCCCTTTTTTATCCAACGAGCCAAAGGGTCACGCATTGAGGACGTCGATGGCAAAAGCTACCTCGACTACATCGGTTCATGGGGTCCCAATATCCTCGGTCATGCTCCCAATGCCATCATCGGGGCGATCCACCAAGCTGCCAAGGACGGGGTTTCTTATGGCATTCCCAATCCGCACGAAGTCAAGATGGCCCAGCGCATCACCGAATGGGTGCCGTCGGTTGAGAAGGTCCGCATGACCAACTCGGGGACCGAGGCCACGATGTCGGCGATCCGTCTGGCTCGGGGTTTCACCGGGCGAGACAAGATCGTGAAGTTTGAAGGGTGTTACCACGGGCATGCCGATTCTTTGCTGGTAGCGGCGGGATCCGGGGCCCTGACCTTTGGAGAGCCGGATTCGGCCGGAGTGCCCGCCTCCTTTGCCCGTGAAACCATCACCCTGCCCTACAACAACGTCGAGCGTCTCGAGGAAGTCTTTGCGCAATACGGCGAGCAAATCGCGGCGGTGATCATCGAATCCTATCCCGCCAATGCCGGTCTCGTGTTTCCGCGCGAGGGCTATCTCGCCAAGCTGCGGGAAATCACGCGGGTCCACGGCGCGCTCGTCATTTTCGACGAGGTCATGACGGGATTCCGTCTTGCCAGGGGCGGGGTGCAGGAACTGGAGGATTTTGATCCCGATCTCACCGCGATGGGCAAGGTGATTGGTGGGGGGCTGCCGGTGGGGGCCTTTGGCGGGCGGGCCGACATCATGGACCAGCTCGCGCCCGACGGCCCGGTCTATCAGGCGGGGACGCTCAGTGGCAATCCACTTGCGATGGTGGCTGGCCTCACCCAGCTTGACGAACTGGCTCAGGCCGGGGCCTACGAATACCTTGCCCAAGTGGGGGCCCAAATGGCGGACGGTCTTCGTAAGATCTTCACTGAAAAAGGAATGCCGCACCGGGTCAATCAGGTCGGCTCAATGTTTTGTCTGTATTTCATCGACGAAGAGATCGTGAATGTCGACACCGTGCAAAAGCAGGACTTTGGCATCTTCAAGAAGCTCTTCTGGGGCTGTCTGGAGGCGGGAGTTTACCTGGCTCCGAGTCCCTACGAAACGGGTTTCATTTCTATGGCTCACACCCGCGAGGACATCGATGACACCCTTGATGTCGTTGAAAGCGTGGTGGCTAAGTGGTGATTTTTCTCTCGCGCGGGAGAGCAGACCCTCGGCTGGATTTGGTTTCAAGCGCAAGACTCGCAGTCTCCTTGACGTTAAAGAAACCCGAGCCACCCTCTGAGATGAAAGCTTTTTTCGCGTTGCCCCTTCTGATCGCCCCGCTTTCGGCCGCCACCATCGATTTCAACCGCGATGTCCGGCCCATTCTCTCGGACACCTGCTTCAAATGTCACGGACCGGGTGAGAACAAGGGGGATCTGCGCCTCGATGACCGTGAGGACGCGCTTGACGCCGGGGTCTTGTCGCCGGGCGATGTCGCCAAGAGCGAGGTCGTGAGGCGTCTCATCAGCACCGATCCGGACGAGATCATGCCACCGCCGGAGGCCAACAAGGTGCTCACTCCGGAACAAATCGAGACCCTCAAGAACTGGATCGCGGAGGGTGCGAAGTACGACGACCACTGGTCCTTCGTGCCGCCGGTGGCGGACGACAAAATCCAGTCGCCCGACCATTTTATCGATGAAGCCCTCACCAAGGTCGGCCTCGAACCCATGCCGGAAGCCGACCGTCGCACCCTGATCCGTCGGGTCACCTTGGATCTCACGGGCCTTCCTCCCACCCCGGGGGAAGTCGAGGCCTTCGTTGCCGATTCTTCACCCGAGGCCTACGAAAAGCTGGTCAATCGTTTGTTGGCTTCTCCGGCTTACGGCGAACGCATGGCCTTGGCGTGGATGGATGCCGCCCGATACGGCGACACCAGCGTGATGCATGCCGACGGACCCCGCGACATGTGGCCGTGGCGCGACTGGGTCATCAAGGCCTACAATGACAACATGCCCTTTGATCAGTTCACGGTGGAACAGATCGCGGGCGACCTCCTCCCCGACGCTACGGTTTCGCAAAAGGTGGCCTCCGGGTTCAACCGGAACCACGCCACCAGCGACGAGGGCGGGGCTTTTCCCGAGGAACTGCGGGTCGAATACGTGGCTGACCGGGTGCAAACCACCGCCAACGTCTGGATGGGGCTGACCATGGAGTGCGCGCAGTGCCACGACCATAAATACGACCCCATCTCGATGAAGGAGTATTACCAGTTTTTTGCCTACTTCAACAACACCACTGACCCGGGCATGCAGACGCGCAACGGGAACCAGTCCCCGGTGGTCGAAGTGCCTGATGAAGCTCGCGAACAGCGGCTGGCGGAACTGCATCAAGCCATGGAGGCGGCCAAACAGAAGGCGGAAAGCCATCGGGCCGGAGTGGCGCAGAGCCCGGCCTACCTCGCCTGGTTGCAAGAGGAATCGGAGAAGGCCCGAAAGGCTCCGGCGGACCGGCAACCGGATGGCCTGACCCATTGGTTCCCGATGGCCGGATCGGAGAAGGAGTTTCAGGAAGGTGTTTCCGGTGCCACTGTCGCCAAGGAGAAGGGGAATTTTGAGACCTCGATGCGCGAGGGAGACCAAGCCCTGAAGCTCAATGGCAAGACCAGCTACAAAGTGGAGGCTCCGGTGGCTATCGAATTTGACCGTCCTTTCACCCTGGCAGCGTGGGTCAAGCCGTCCGGCAAAGCCAGTGGCGCCATTCTTTCAAAGATGGACGACCAGGCCGCCTATCGCGGGTTTGACCTCTGGATGGAAGGGGGGCGGATTGGCACCCATATCATTCATCAATGGGAATCCAATGCCCTCAAGGTGGTCTCCCGACCGGCCCTCAAGCCCGAGGTCTGGCAGCATGTGGTCCTGACCTACGACGGCCAAAGGAAAGCCGCCGGGGTGAAGATCTACCTCGATGGCAAGGAAGTTCCTCACGATGTCCAGGCCGATTCCCTGGGAGCCACCATCGCCACCTCCCAGCCCCTCCGCCTGGGTGCTCGCTCCACCGGTTCGGGCTGGACGGGCGAGCTCGATGAAGTGCGCCTTTACGATCGGGCCCTCACTCGGGGCGAAGTGTCGGCTGTGGCTGGCGGTGATCCGGTCACGGCCATCCTGGCACGGGCGGACGACCAGCGGAGCAAGTCGGACCGGGAGGTGTTGGTGACCCGTTACCTCGGCACCGGGGACAAGGTTTACAAGGGCCTCCTTGCCGAGCAGGAAAAGTTGACCCAGCAGACGGCCGCGCTCCAGAAGAAGCCGGTGACCTCGATGATCATGCAGGACAACCCGCCGAACAAGATGCGCCAGACCTACATTCTCGATCGGGGGGCCTACGATTCTCCCAAGAAGGACGAGGTCATCCAGCCGGGCGTGCCGGCGGCCCTGCCTCCCCTGCCTGAAGATGCTCCGCCCAACCGGCTGGGCCTTGCGCGCTGGCTGGTGCAACCCGACCACCCGCTCACCGCCCGCGTCGCGGTCAACCGCTACTGGATGATGCTTTTCGGTGACGGCCTGGTGAAAACGGTGGGCGATTTTGGCTCGCAGGGAACCCCGCCGAGCCACCCCAATCTGCTCGACTGGCTCGCTCGGGACTTCGTCAAAAGTGGTTGGGACGTCAAAGGCATGATGAAAAAACTGGTCATGACCAAGGCCTACCGCCGTAGCTCGCGCATCGAATCACTCCACCGCGAGAAGGACGCTGAGAACAAGCTCCTCGCCCGCGCCCCGCGATTCCGCCTGCAGGGGGAGTTCATCCGCGACCAGGCCCTGGCGGTAAGCGGTCTCCTCAACCGGGAAATCGGAGGTCCCGGGGTGAAGCCCTACCAGCCTGCCAACATCTGGAACGAAGTGAGCCTCAATGGCGGTTTGCGATACCGGCAGGACAGCGGGGACAAGCTCTACCGTCGCTCGATGTACACCTACTGGAAACGCAGCGCGCCCATGCCCAACATGCTCATCTTCGATGCCCCGAGCCGCGAGAAGTGCGTCATCCAGCGCCAGCGCACCAATACCCCGCTGCAGGCCCTCGTGACCTTGAACGATCCCCAGTTCCTCGAGGCCGCCCGCGCCCTCGCGCAGCGCCTGCTCAAGTCCGACCGCTCCGGATCGGCCGCCCGCATCGACCTGTGTTACCAGCTTGCGGTGTCCCGTCCCGCCACCGAGCGAGAGCGGGAAATCCTCACTCGTCTTCTCGACAAGAATCTCGCAGCCTTCCGCGAGAATCCGGAGGACGCGGCGAAGTTCCTCGCCGTCGGGAAATCCCCGCGCGACGAAACGCTCGATCCCGCCGAGCACGCCGCCTGGATGGTGGTGGCGCAGACGGTGTTGAATCTCGATGAATCCCTGACCCGAAACTAAGCTCCCGCCCCCCGAATCATGGACCCTTCCACCTACCAAGCGCTCGTCGAAAGCCGCCGCAGTTTCCTTCTTAAGACCGGAGGTGGTCTTGGTGCCACCGCCCTGAGCACCCTTCTCAATCCCGGCCTCATCGGTTCCGCGATGGGTTCGGAGATGCAGAGCTACGGCGGATTGCCCGATCTTCCCCATTTCCCGGGCAAGGCCAAGCGGATCATCTACCTCTTCATGTCGGGCGGGCCGAGCCACATCGACCTCTTCGACTACAAGCCCATCCAGCGGAAGCTGCACGGCACCGAGCTGCCCGATTCCGTCCGGCAGGGGCAACGCCTCACCGGAATGTCGAGCGGGCAGAAGTCCTTTCCCTGCGTCGCCCCCATGTTCGAGTTTGCCAAGTACGGGAAACATCAGACCTGGGTCAACAAGGACCTTCTGCCCCACACCGCCGGGATTGTCGACAAGATCACCATCATCAAGTCGCTCCACACCGAGGCGGTGAACCACGACCCCGCCATCACCTACATCAACACCGGGGCCCAACAGCAGGGCAAGCCGTCGATGGGGGCCTGGCTGAGCTACGGGCTGGGAACGATGAACCAGAACATGCCCGGTTACATCGTTATGATTTCCCGTGGGCGCGGCCAGTTGCAGGCCCTTTACGATCGACTCTGGGGCAGCGGCTTCCTGCCCTCCAAGCACCAGGGGGTGAAGCTCCGCAGTGCCGGCGAGCCGGTGCTTTACCTCAAGAACCCGGAGGGCTTCGATCGCGCGGCCCGGCGCGTCCAACTCGACAGCCTCAAGGAGCTGAACGGATTGCACCACGACCGGTTTGCCGACCCCGAGATCCAAGCCCGCATTTCCCAGTATGAGATGGCCTACCGCATGCAGGCCGAGGTGCCCGGTCTGATGGACATCAGCGGTGAGCCCGACCACATCAAGGAATCCTACGGTCCGCAGCTCGACCAACCGGGCAGCTTTGCCCGCAACTGCCTCCTCGCCCGGCGTATGGCCGAGAAAGGAGTGCGCTACATCCAGCTCTTCCATCGCGGTTGGGACCAGCACGGCTCGCTGCCCTCGAAGATCCGCCAGCAGTGCGAGGACATCGACCAGCCGGCCGCCGCCCTGATCAACGACCTCGACCAGCGCGGGATGTTGGAGGACACCCTTGTCGTTTTCGGCGGTGAATTCGGTCGCACCATCTACTCGCAGGGCAAGCTGACCAAGGACAACCACGGTCGCGACCACCATGGGCGATGCTTCACGATGTGGATGGCCGGAGCGGGGGTGAAGCGCGGGTTCGAGTACGGCAAGACCGACGACCACAGTTACAACATCGTCGAGAATCCCGTCCACATCCGCGACCTCAACGCCACCATCCTCGACCGCCTCGGCATCGACCACACCAAGCTCACCTTCAAATACCAGGGTCTCGACCAACGCCTCACCGGCGTCGAGGAGGCTCACGTGGTGAAGGACATCCTGGCTTAGATTGGCGGCTAGGGGTGCGAGCTGGAACCGCAGAGGCAGAAAGGCACGAAAAGGGTGGGGTTGGGGAAATCCGTTCGCCGGAAACCCCAAGCGGATTTGATCCCTGAACGGGGGTCGTAGCGAAGTCGCCACCCCGGGATCTCCGACCGGAGATCGCTCCGGAAAGTGCGTGCATCCCTGGAATTCGGAACGAAACTCCGCCATGCTCTCGGCGGGCGATTGGTATGCCATCACCTGCGGGTTGGTGTGGTCCTGTGCGGTGATCCTGATGCGGATCGCCGGGTTCACCA
>JALQTQ010000005.1 GCA_023263995.1 Akkermansiaceae bacterium
TGCCTTCGCCAAAGGGATCACCGAGTCCGTTTCTCATGCAGTGCCAGTAAGCCGCGCCAAAGCGCATGTGCTCGCGCATCGTTTTCCCGGCCACCAGCTCGTCGGGATTGTAATGGTGGAAGGCAAAAGGATTATCGGAATCAGGTCCCTCATACCGGACCTTGGGGACGTTGGGAAAGAATTCGGCCATGATACTTCGATTGTGTAATTTCTGTTTGTCGGGACGGAGGATTACCACCGGACCTTTTCGAGACCAGCAGAAAGTGACGATCCCTTCCATCCAAGCCGGATTGGTCCGGCAAGCTTTTGCTTCGGGGCCCGTGGCCGATCGCCCACCCGGGCGAAGATGAGCAGTTCCCACCTCTTCATGAAATCAGCTTGATCCCATTCGCCCCATCATCCACTTTCCGGCAACGGTATGAAGAACATCAAATCCCCTTCCCTCCGCCGCGGCTTCACCCTTGTTGAACTCCTCGTGGTTATTGCCATCATCGCCACCTTGGCCGGTCTCACCATTATTGCGGTCCGACTCGGAAGTAGCGCCGGCGATTCCGCCACCCTCACCAGCAACATGAAAAACATCAATACCCAGTTGGTGCAGCTCAAAAGCGAGGGTGTCAACACCGGCCACCACGCGCCTGGGACCTACCCTCCCTACGAGGGCAGTTTGCAAAACCAAAGCCGCTCGCGCTTTGTCTGGTGGGACCTCGTCGCGGAGAAATTCACGATCGCCGACCGCGACGGCACGGACTTCCGCTGGAGCCAAGCCTACGAAGACAGCCCGTTTCAAAACCCGTTCTCCAAGAAAAAACTGGGAGCCGGAAAAGACGATTGGGATTCTCTCCTCGATGAACCCGAACTGAGCTTCGGAAGCTACGCCATGAACGGTCGCCTGAGCGATGCCGTCTATGCCGACGAACGGGTCGACCGCGTCAACATTGTCCGCGACAACCGCATCGACGACGACTCCAACACCATTTTGTTCGCGGAATGCGCCGACACCCGCATGGAAAACGACGATACCCCGGGCTGGGTCTTCTTCACATGGGAAAACGCTCCCCAAGGAAATTACAAGGATCAGGCTCACTGCATGATGGTCGATGGCAGCCTCCGCCAAATCGACAATCCCAAGCTCAAGGACCCCGACATCTTCGAGTTCCTGACCACCCCGGAGGAAAAAAACTACGAGCACAAACCCTGACGAACGGGGCTCCGCAGGCTCATTCTCATCCCGTCAAGGACCCTTGGCGGGCAGGGTTGAATCAGGCGCGAGGCGCAGGCGCGCAAATCAAAAATTCTGCGGGATCCGAACTTGTAATTCCCCGCCTGAGTCCTAGGTTCCCACCGGCTTTCACGGAATGCCACCCGGACCTATGAGTGCCCTCACCAATTCCCTCGGATCCTTCATCAAATCATCCATCGGTCGCAAGATCATCGTTGCCGTCACCGGACTTGCCCTCGTCCTCTTCCTAGCCGGTCACCTTACCGGGAACCTCTTGATCTACGCCGGGCAGGAAGCCTTCGACGAATATGCTCATTTCCTCCACACCTTCCTACACGGCACTGGCGTGTGGATCGCCCGCCTTGGCCTCCTCGTTTGCTTCGGAGCCCACCTCTGGTTCACCATCCTCCTGACCCGCGAGAACAAGGCCGCCCGAAAGGGATACGCCCATCAGGCCACGGTGCAGGCGCCAAAGTCTTCCCTGATCATGATCTGGAGCGGACTGACCATCCTCGCCTTTGTCATCTTCCACCTCCTGCACTTCACCGTCCGGACCGACGCCGAACTCGCCAAGATCGGCGCGGAAAGTCCGTGGAAGATGGTCATCATCGGCTTCCAAAACCCACTCGTGAGTCTTTTCTACATCATCGCGATGACCCTCCTCTGTTCCCACCTCGCCCACGGGGTCGCTTCCATCTTCCAGACCCTGGGCCTGCGGAGCAATCGAACTGCCGGACCGATCAGAATCTTCGCAAAAGCATACGCCGCCGTCATCTACTTTGGCTTCATTTCCATCCCCCTGGCCATCCTCTTCGGCTACGGCAGTGACGCCGTGAAATAATCTCACCTGCTCCTACCATCATGACCCTCGATTCCAAGATTCCCGCCGGTCCCCTTGCCAACAAGTGGACCTCGCACAAGGTCAACTCGAAACTCATCAATCCCGCCAACAAACGGAAATACAAGATCATCGTGGTGGGGTCCGGACTCGCTGGCGGCTCTGCCGCCGCCACCCTGTCCGAGCTGGGATACCAGGTCGAATGCTTCTGCTACCAGGACAGCCCACGCCGGGCCCACTCGATCGCCGCTCAGGGTGGAATCAATGCCGCCAAGAATTACCAAAACGATGGTGACTCGGTTTACCGCCTCTTTTACGACACAATCAAGGGCGGGGATTTTCGTTCCCGCGAGGCCAACGTCCACCGCCTCGCCGAGGTCTCGACCGAAATCATCGACCAGTGCGTGGCCCAGGGCGTCCCTTTCGCCCGTGAATACGGCGGCCTCCTCGACAACCGCTCCTTTGGCGGAGCCCAGGTCAAACGCACTTTCTATGCCCGGGGCCAAACCGGCCAGCAACTCCTCATCGGCTGCTACCAGGCCCTCGAAAAGGAGATCCAGAAAGGCGGCGTGAAAATGCACCCCCGCACTGAGATGCTCGATCTTGTGGTGGTCGACGGCCACGCCAAGGGCATCGTGGTGCGCAACCTCACCACCGGTGAGATCACCACCCACGCCGCTGACGCCGTCATCCTCGCCACCGGGGGGTATGGCAACGTCTTCTACCTCTCCACCAATGCCATGGGCTGCAACGTTATGGCCGCCTTCCGCGCCCACAAACGCGGTGCCTTCTTCGCCAACCCGTGCTACACCCAGATTCACCCGACCTGTATCCCGGTCAGCGGCGACTATCAGTCGAAGCTCACCCTGATGTCGGAATCACTCCGAAACGACGGACGCATCTGGGTTCCCAAGTCAGCCGAAGACGCGCAGGCGATCCGCGAGGGCAAGAAGACCGCCGCCGAGATCCCAGAGGATGAGCGCGACTACTACCTTGAACGGAAATACCCCTCCTTCGGCAATCTCTCCCCTCGCGACATTTCTTCCCGCTCCGCAAAGGAGGTCTGCGACGAAGGGCGAGGCGTGGCCTCCACCGGACTCGGGGTCTTCCTCGATTTCGCCGATGCCATCAAACGCGACGGAGAAGACGCCATCCGCGCCCGCTACGGAAACCTCTTCCAAATGTATGAGAAAATTTCGGGCGACGACCCCTACCAGGTCCCGATGAAGATCTATCCTGCCGTCCACTATACCATGGGCGGACTCTGGGTCGACTACAACCTGATGTCCAACCTTCCCGGACTGCATGTCCTCGGGGAAGCCAATTTTTCAGACCACGGGGCCAACCGCCTCGGGGCTTCCGCCCTGATGCAAGGCTTGGCCGATGGCTACTTCGTCATCCCATCGACCATCGCAGTCTACCTGGCTGAACAAAAACCCGGAGCCGTGACCACCTCCCACCCCGCCTTCAAGGAAGCCGAAAACTCGGTGCGCGACCGCCTGAAGTCTCTCATGGACATCAAGGGCACCCGCTCGGTCGATTCCTTCCACCGCGAACTGGGACTCCTGATCTGGGACAAGTGCGGCATGGCGCGCGACCGCGAGGGACTCGAGGAAGCGCTCCGTCGCATCCCCGAAATCCGCAACGAATTCTGGACCAACGTCCGCATTCCCGGATCGGCCAACGGACTGAACGCCGAACTCGAAAAGGCCGGACGCGTGGCCGACTTCCTTGAATTTGCCGAGGTCCTCTGCTACGATGCCCTCAACCGCGAGGAGTCATGCGGCGGCCACTTCCGCTCGGAACACCAGTTCACCGAAGCGGACCCCGAGGTCCAAGACGGACGCACCCAACCCGGCGAAGCCAAGCGCCACGACGACCAGTTCCAGTATGTCGCGGCTTGGGAACACACCGCCCCAGGACAAGCTCCCGTTCTTCACAAGGAGGAGCTCGTCTTTGAAGAAGTCAAACCCTCAATCCGCTCCTACAAGTAAGCCATGTCACACCTCAACCTCACCCTCAAAGTCTGGCGGCAGGACAACGCCACCTCCGAAGGCCGTATCGAAACCTACGAAGCCAAGGAAATCCCCACCTCGGCCTCGTTCTTGGAGATGATCGACATTGTGAACGAACGCCTCATCCGGGACGGCGAGGAACCCATCCACTTTGACCACGACTGTCGCGAGGGAATTTGCGGGATGTGCTCGATGACGATCAATGGCATTCCCCACTCCAAGGAGAGAGGCATCACCACCTGCCAACTTCACATGCGGAAATTCAAGGACGGTGACACCATCTGGATCGAACCATTCCGGGCCAATGCCTTCCCCGTGGTCAAGGACCTCGTCGTCGATCGCTCGGCTTTCGACCGCATCATCGCAGCCGGCGGCTACATCAGCGTGCGCACCGGATCAGCACCCGATGCCCACGCCATCCCAGTCCCCAAAAGCGATGCCGACGCCGCTTTCGACGCCGCCGCTTGCATCGGCTGCGGAGCCTGCGTCGCCGCCTGCAAAAACGCCTCCGCCATGCTTTTCGTTTCCGCCAAGGCTTCCCACCTCAACCACCTGCCCCAAGGAGAGGTGGAAAAAGATCAGCGGGTCCTCAACATGGTTCGGCAAATGGATGCCGAAGGCTTCGGCAACTGCACCAACCAGTTCGAGTGCGAAGCCGTCTGCCCCAAAGAAATCAGCGCTCAGCACATCGCAAAGCTCAATCGCGACTACCTCGCCGCAAGTGCGCGCGAAGCGGTGGCTCCCTGAGGTTCTCCATTTCTCGTTTGAACCGGGCTTTCGGAATGCTTCCGTGGCCCGGTTTTTTTTGATTCTTTCCCTTTCCTCCGGAAAAGGGTAATCCCCAAAAGCCGGAAATGATTGCCGGCCCGTCTTATGAATCCCATCGCCGATGCACCCAACAAGACCGCCGCTTACCTGCAGGAAATCCGTGAGCGTGTCGGTCGCATCGTGGTCGGACAGGATGTCGTGGTGGAACGCACCCTGATCGCCCTCCTGACCTCCGGACACCTCCTCCTCGAAGGCATGCCGGGACTCGCCAAAACCCTCCTCGTCAACACGATCTCCAAAGCCCTCCACCTCGACTTCCGGCGGGTCCAGTTCACCATCGACCTTCTCCCGTCCGACATCCTCGGCACCGAGATTCTCGACGAAAAGTCCGGCGAGTTTCGCACCCACAAAGGCCCCATCTTCACCAACCTCCTCCTCACCGACGAGATCAACCGCGCCGCCCCCAAGGTCCAGGGGGCCCTCCTTGAGGCCATGCAGGAACGCAAGGTAACCCTCGGATCCGAAACCTTTTCACTCCCGACGCCCTTCCTCGTCATCGCGACCCAGAACCCCATCGAACAATCCGGAACCTTCGAACTTCCCGAAGCCCAGCTCGACCGCTTCATGCTCTGTCATCGACTCGGCTACCCGAGCGCTGAGGAAGAGGAGGAAATCCTGCGCCGCAACCTGAAACTGGGCGTGGAAAAGAAGGAAGAAGGAGCGGTGGCCCGCACCGAGTTCGACCTCGTCAGCGACGACCCCGTGGGCAATTCGCAGGACCTCATCGAAGCGATGGAGGCGACCCACAACATTCACGTCAGCGAGGTCTTCCTCAAGCACGTCGTCGACATCGTCGAGCGCACCCGCAGGCACCCCGACCTTGAGATGGGTTGCTCGCCCCGTGCCGGGATTTCCCTCCTCAAGGCCTCGCGCGCCCGCGCCCTCATCCACGGCCGCGACTACGCCATCCCCGAGGACCTCTTCGCCCTCGCCGAGGATGTCTGCCTCCACCGCATCCGCCTCTCCTACGAAGCCCTCGCCGAAGGCAAAACCCCGCAAGCCGTCCTCCAAAAGATCCTCAACGACTCGATCTCGTAGGGAGGGCACCTCCTCGTCGCCAAAACCATGTTCACCAAACTGCCGAATTCCCTCCAAATGGTCCTGCAAATCGGCGGTGCAGTTCTCGTCTTCTTTTCCCTGATCAAAACCCAGGAAGTCGCGCGGGACGGTCAACGCTACTTCGAGAAGGTCAATCCCACGATTGAACAGATCCGGAAGGAAGCAATAGACTCACTCAGTGTCGGTGTCACGATCTCCATCGATGAAGAACAATTCTTGGAACTGTGGAGAGCCACTCTCGAAGAGCCCAGCACCACCTTCGAGGCTTCCACCCTGACCTTGTTTTTTTACATCGGGGTCCTCTGCTTCTTCGGAACCCGCCCCACCTACCGCCGCTTGCCTGACCGCTCAACTTCTCCCAACGACTGACCCATCTTTCGTTCAACGTTCAAATCTCACTGTTCAGATCTCAAATCTCAAATGCCTTCCCTCACCGACAAGCAGACCAAGCCACTCGATTCCCGCCAGTTTCTTCTGGCAGTGAAACGTCTGGCCGACTCGCTGTCCTACGGCACCGACCGGTCTCCCTTCCTCGGACAGGGGCTGGAATACGTGCAATCCCGTCACTACGTGGCCGGTGATCCGGTCAAGGCCATCGACTGGCGCGTGACCGCCCGGACCGGAAAGATCCACGTGAAGGAATACGAATCGCCCAAATCCCTCCCGGTCTGGTTCATCGTGGACACCTCGGCATCCATGACCCTCTCCTCCACCCCAGTCTCGAAATACCAACTCGCGGTGCAAATCGCCGGCGGCCTCGCCTTGGCCTCGCTCGACCGCGTTTCCCCCGTGGGCATTCTCACCGCCGGCTCCCGCGACCTGAACATCAAACCCTCCCTTTCGCGCGAAAAAATCCTCCAGTGGCTGCATCAACTGCGAACTTACGATTTCCATGAAGGCACCCGGCTCGGCGACAAACTTCTCGCCCTGAACCCATCCCTCGGCGAACGCTCTCTCCTCTTCATCCTCTCCGACCTGCACGACCCCTCAGCCCTACCCTCCCTCAAGCTTCTCGGCCACCGTCACGACCTCGTCGTGCTCCCCCTGCGTGATCCCGCCGAAGACTCCCTGCCCGGAGCCGGATTTCTCCGCGGCCGGGAAGTAGAGACCGGCCGCACCGCCACCCTCTCCGCCTCCCGGCAATTCACCTCACTCACCGACCTGACCTCCGCTCTCAAGAAGGCCTCCATCGACCACTTCCCTATCCGCACCGATCGCCCCTTTCTGGCCGCGCTCCGCCTCTTCCTGCAGTCACGCAACCTGCTCTCGCGATGATCAGAATCTTCCTTATCATCGCCCTCCTCCTCTTTCAGATTTCAGATCTCAAATCTCAGGTCTCAGATCTCCAATCCCCCCTCGGATTCCCCGCCACCCTCACCGACCTCTACATTCCCGGCCCGCCGGTCGAAGTCATCCCACGCAGGGACCACGAGTCCTCTCTCGTCATCCGTATTCTCCAGAGCAAGCCCGCCGCCGAGGGCTTCCGATACGATCTCGAGATCTATGCCCTCGATCCCGGCACCCACCGGATCACTGACTTCCTCCGCCGCACCAACACCCAAGCACCCGTGGAAGACCTGAACGCCACCTTCACCGGCACCACGACCCACCCGCTCAACCAACTTCCACAACCGACCGCCCCCAAGCCGGTCCTCCCCGAAAAACTGGGCGGATACCGCACCCTCCTGATCAGTCTCGGTATCCTGTGGTGCCTGGTCCTGCTCGTCATCCTCTTCTACCGCAAGAAGCTCCCCGAGGACGCGGTAGCAGCAGGTCCTCCACCCACCCTGCAGGAAAAACTTCAGGCTCTGGTCACCCGCGCCGCGACCGGCGAGCTTCCCGACGCGGACCGGGCCCGCCTTGAGCGACTCATCCTCGGCCATTGGAAGCAGAGACTCCCCCACTTGGCCGACCTTCCTCCAGCCCGCGCTCTTGTCGAGCTCAGACATCACCCCGAAGCCGCGCCCCTCGTCCTTAAACTGGAAGAATGGCTTCATGCCCCCAACCAACGCGTCTCCCCGAACGACCTCACTTACCTCCTTTCCCCCTACCTCCCGGAGTCCCAAGTCTGATCACCATCCCCTAACCGCTGTTCCCTTGTTGTGACCTTCGCTCACCCGTCCGTTCTCCCGGCTCTCGCGATTCCGATTCTCTTGATCGTGTTCCAATGGCGCACCCACACCCGCGCCCTGCCCCTGCCCGTCGACCATTCCGGAATGACCCATCGGCGCGGCCTCGGCGTTCTCCTCAATCTTGTCAACACCCTGCCCGCTCTCGTTCTCGCCACCGTCATCCTCATCGCAGCCGGCCCTCGCACCTTCGAGCGCCCGCAATCCAAACGCAAGCTCACCAACATCCTCTTTTGCCTCGATGTCTCGGGGTCAATGGCTTCCTCGTTCGGCCCGGGAGACCGCTTTGACGCCGCCACCGATGCCCTCAACGATTTTCTGGATTACCGCGAGGGCGATGCCTTCTCCCTCCTCGTCTTCGGTGGCGACACTCTCCGGTGGGTCCCCCTCACCACTGATGTCTCAGCCTTCAAGAACGCCCCGAACTTCCTCCACCCGCAGGACCTGCCACCCTGGTTCAACCAAGGCACTGCCATCGGAAAGGCCCTCCGCCAGGGCCGCAAGGAACTCCTCACCTCCGAATCCGGCGACCGCATGATCATCCTGCTCTCCGATGGCATGAGCTTTGACCTCTCCAATGGCAACGACGTCAAGATCGCCCGCGAACTTGCCGGGGATGATATCACGGTTTACGCCATCCACATCGGGGGCGGGGCAGCCCCACCCGAGGTCTCGGTCATTTCATCGATGACCGGCGGAGAAACTTTTGCGGCTGGCGATCCCGAAGCCCTCAAGGCCGTCTTTACCCGCATCGACGAGATGGCTCAGGCCTCGCTCGTCCGCCTTACCCCAGACCCGGTCGACCATTTCCAGCCCTACCTCATCACCGCCCTCTCCCTCGCTGGAACATACCTTTTTACCCTCTTCGGCCTTCGCCACACCCCATGGTAATCTCAACACCCATCCTGATGGCCATCGGCTCAGCTCTCCTCGCTGCCGGGGCCGAGTTACTCCACTCCCGACGCATTCGCCGGGTCCGACACCTCGCTTTCGGACCCCGGGGCCGCTTTTCCGCCGCCGTCCAGGCGATCCCGGTCCTGAGGACCCTTTTCTTCGCCGCTCTCGCCTGGGCCCTCACCACCCTTCTCCTGCTCAATCCCAAGGCCCATCGCTCCGAAGTCACAGAAGTGAACTCCCGCGACCGACGACATCTCTTGGTGGTTCTCGATGTTTCTCCTTCGATGAAACTGAAGGACTCGGGGGAAAACGCCGGAATAACCCGCACCGAACGCGCCTCCCGACTCGTCGAATCGCTTCTCAAGCGGACCACCGACAACAAACTCCACATCTCGCTCGTCGCCGTTTACAACGGAGCCAAACCAGTGGTCGAGGAAAGTCGGGACCTCGAGGTCATCCTCAACTTTCTCGACGGCATGGACATGTCCTCGGTTTTTCCAGTCGGAAAGACACAGTTGCTCACCGGCTTCGAGGAAGCGGCCCGGATTGCCCGCAAATGGCCCGCCAATTCAGCCACGCTGCTTCTCGTGAGTGATGGCGATAGTGTGCCCGCTTCCGGCATGCCCAAAATGCCGCCCTCGATCGGAGGAGTGCTCGTGATGGGCGTCGGAAATCCCACCAAGGGCTCGATGATCGATGGGCGCCAGTCCCGCCAAGATGTCGGAGCCCTCCAACAAATCGCGAGCCGCCTCGGAGGACAGTATCACGACGGCAACGTCCGCCATGTCCCCTCGGCTGCCCTCGACAAACTGGGTTCGCTCAAAACCAACGACGACGGACTCAAGCTCACCCTGCGCGAATACGCCCTCATTACCGCAGTGGCTTCGGGTCTCGGTTTGGCTCTCCTGCCCGTCTTCCTCCATTTTTTTGCCACCCCCTTCCAACCGGGACCTCCCCTCAACCAGCCAACCTGACTCGCCCCCTTTCGCTCGACTGGGGAATGGCGGATAGGGCCACTTCTCCCGCCGCGCGATCATCCCCACAAGAAATCTTCTCGCCCTTCCTTTGATTCCATTGTTCAGTGACGGCAAAACGTTCATGGACCTCTTGACCTGGTTGGGCATCACCATCTGTATCGTGCATTCCGCGATGTTTTCCGGATGCAATCTTGCCTTCTTTTCCCTGGGTCGACTCCGGCTGGAAGCCGAGGCCCAGCGGGGCAACACCTCTGCTGCCAAGGTCCTAGCCCTGCGCCAAGACTCCAATCTGCTCCTGTGCACCATCTTGTGGGGTAATGTCAGCGTCAACGTCCTCCTCGCCCTGCTCAGCGAATCAGTCCTCGCCGGGTTGGGCAGCTTTCTCTTCTCAACCATCGGAATCACCTTCTTTGGCGAAATCATGCCACAAGCCTACTTTTCCCGGAATGCCCTCAAGGTAGGCGGGCGGCTTTCACCAGTCATCCGCTTTTACGAGATCATCCTCTATCCTATCACCAAACCCTGCGCAATCCTCCTCGACGGATGGATCGGCCCGGAAGGCCCGTCCTTCTTCGAGGAACGTGATATCGAGATCATCCTAGAGCGCCATATCGACGAGGAAGACTCCGAAATCAGCGCCAACGAGGGCCGGGGAGCCCTCAATTTCCTGGACCTCGATGATCGAAAAATCAGCCGCGAAGGCAACGAACTTGATCCCGCAACCGTCTACCAATTCCCCACCAAGCTCGATCTTGCGATCCTTCCGGCACTCGACAGCGAAGAAGGCCAAAATTTTATCAATTCCCTGAAAAAGCACCACCACCGCTGGGCCGTCATTGTGGACGAATCGGAGAACCCGGTAATCGTCATGGACACCACCAAGTTTCTTTCCGATCTCATGGTGCGAGGCAAGCAAACCGATCCCTACCAACAATGCCACCGGCCCATTGTGGTGAGAGAAGAGGAAACCTACCTCGACTCTGTCCTCGGGGAATTCGTGGTGGAAGCCGAAAACTCCCGGGACCATGTCGTCGATCGGGACATCGTTCTCTACTGGACTCCAGCCCACAAACGCATCATCACCGGTGCCGATATCTTCGGACGACTTCTCAAAGGCATCGCCCGACGCGTCCCGGCCGCTTCCAAGCCTGCCTGAGCGGCACGGTCACACCACTCCCCGCCCCCGAACAGGCCCTTCGCGAGCCCACCAACTCCCCTGTGCTTGGTTTTTCCCGCTCAGTGACAGGCTCGGAGGGTTGGATAACACCGATGATGGGTCCACAAATTGCCCCTCCTCTAAAAGGTGAGGCAGGAGCGACCAAATCAGGTGCACGCCGGGCAGTCGAGATCAACCGGGGAACCCGACACCGCTGACTTGCACGGGATCTCGACTTCCTGATGGAACTTGATGCTGCCTGGACCGCCGGGGCAGAGGAGCGGGCCTTCCAATGCTTGCTGAACAGACCCTTCCAGGGGCTAAAAGCGACAACGATAATGACAATTTCAGACAATTCCTCATCCAACTAAGACGGCCTCTCTGAGCCACGATTTGCTAGTCCAGTCGCCGCAACTTACGGTTTAAGACATCTTCTCGTTGATCAGGAATCAAAACCTCTCGATGATATTCAGCAGACCTGTCCGCAGGCACTTGAGGCGCCTACTTCGCCGCCCTCTTCTCTCGTTCCTTGGCGAGAGTCTTCTCCCAAGACTCTTTGTCCTTCAAAAAAGCCTCTCTCATCTCGGCAGCGCGTGCCTCGGCCTCTTTGAACAAACGCTCCTTTTCCCTCAGTTGCATCTCCTTGCGAAGCAAGTTGCGCAGAGCCCGTTGATTCTCCTCCTCGGCGGCCCCCGGCCACAGGAGAGGGGTTTCTTCGTTCAGCCAATTGTCGCTACGCTGGGTGGCCAGGGGGATTTGCTTGCCGTTGGTCAGGTTGGCAAGCGGGTTGCGCGCCCAAGCATAGCGATAATGCAGAGGCTCCGCGACATGCGGACTTGAAAGGATGAGGACGTTCTTGACCTGCCGCGGGCGACTCCGGTTGTCCACGCCATCGGTGGCATACTCGATTCGTGCCGGGTAAAAGTGACGGTCCTCGCCGGCGATGGCAAAGCCCTTCATCTCGGCCATACTGTCATCTTTCATCGTCATCTGGGAAGAGAAGGTCAGCTTGAGCCCCCCCTCAACCGGCTCGACTTTCTCGATGGTGGGCGGCAGCCAGAGGTCTTGGGCATCCCGCCCGGTGATCGCCCCGTACTGACTGACAAGAGCCCACTTGGCGATGCGCTCACCCACCGGGACCTTGATCTGCGGATGGTAAAACGACTTCCGGAAGTCGAAGCTACTCGCAAAACCAATCGCCTCATCACCGGCCTCGCGAAAATCAACAAAGGTCTGATACTGGGCTTCGCGGATCATCGGTCCGACATCATTCATCGGAAGGAGGAAGTTCTCGTCGGTCTGCGGCTCACCGGCCGTGCACAGCGAGATGATTCCGAAGGGCAGTCCCGGGTCATCAAAAGCCAGTCGCCATGCCTTGATCATCTCCCCAAACACCTGGTAGTACATCGACGCCCCCGCCGAGCCTCCGAAGCAGTTGTTGAATCCTTGATGGAAGATCACTCCTTTCACCGGCAGTCCCGCGAGGGGCTTGATCATGCTGGCAAAACGCATCCCGGGGCGATTCTTGTCCGCCTTGGGGCCGGGGCGATATTCCGAGGGCGGCTTGCTGTCGGCCGGAAAGGGCTTTCCATTTTTAGCGGCTTCGCTCTTCTTGCGCTCATAGTTCGCCACTTGCTTCGCCAAATCTTCTTCGGGATCATAACTGGCAATTTTTTCCTCCCACTCTTTCAACATCGCTCGAGTCTCGTCACCCTCGATTTTTTGAATCACGGACTGTGGCGTCCAGGCCTCCACCGTTGTGCCTCCTTGTGAGGCATCGATCAGCCCGATCGGAACCTTCGTGGCCATGTGCAGTCGACGACCAAAAACGTAACCAATCGCTGAAAATTCACGCACGGTCTCGGGAGAACACACCGCCCAATCGCCCTTGCGGAAATGCCGCCCGGACCAATCGCTCCATTCGTGAAGTCGTTCAAAGCTCCTCACCGAATCAAACCCTTGTCCTTGTGGCACGGTGAGCAGGCGAATCTCCGGAAAGTTCGCCGAGGCGATCTCGAGTTCCCCGTCATTTGTCTTGGAGATGTCCCATTCCATGTTGCTTTGTCCACCGCAGATCCACACGTCGCCAACGAGGACATTCTCGAGTTGCAGGCTCTCCTTGCCGCCCTTCACCGTCAGGATGCGGGCCTCACTACTGGCTTCCATGGCCGGGAGCTCGACCTCCCAGGTCCGGTCGTCACCTGCCATGGCGCTGGCGGATTGTCCGCCGAATGAAACAGTCACTTGTTCTCCCTTGGCCGCCCAGCCCCAGACCTTCACCGGCTTGCTGCGCTGCAAGACCATGCCGCTCTGAAAGACATTGCTGACCGCCAAACCGTCAGGAATTGCGGGGACCTCGACGACGTTCTCGCGCGGCATGTTCTGGGCCACCAGCGACGAGACCCCAAGCAGAGCCGACAGGAACACCGCCGGCAGAAGAACAGACTGTTTTATCATGGAACCCAGCTACGAAGCATGACAGAGCGATCCTTCAGCGGAATCGCCCGAGCTCGCCTGTCAGCCAAAAAGGCCGCGCCCGTCACTTAGCCGGTTCGGACTCTTTTGCCTTGGATCCTTCCTTCTTTGATCCCTTGGCTTCTCCCTCTTCCCCGGCGAAAGGAACAAACTTCAACACCGTGCCATTGATGCAGTACCGCTGGCCGGTCGGCGTCTGTTCGCCATTGAAGGCCGGAAAACGCTCGCCCGTGAAGACATGCCCAAGGTGACCATCGCACCGCGCACACAAAACTTCCGTCCGCACCATGAAGGCACTGCGGTCCTCACGCGTCTTGACGTTTTTGGCCTTGGAAGGATCGTAAAAAGACGGCCAACCACACTGGGAATCGAATTTCTCCTTCGAAGAAAAAAGCTCCGCGTTGCAGCCGGCACAGTAGTAGGTGCCTCCGCCCTGCGCCTTGAATTCCTTGTAGACCTTGCCCCACGAACGCTCGGTCCCGGCCTTCCGCAGGATGGCATATTGCTCGGGGGTGAGCCGCTTGCGCCATTCCTCGTCGGTCAAGTTGGCCGCTTCCTCCTTCGTCATGGCCTTGGGCGGTTCCTCCGCCACCGGCATCACGGTTTCACCTTTCTCCTGAGCATAAAGGTAGACACTCCAAGCCACCGCGACTCCCAACAACAATGAGAAAATTTTCATGTTTTGAAACTAGCCTGCCGTTCTTCATCCGTCAAACCCCCTCGCTGGGCTTATCTTGCACTTGGAATGCCCCCAAGACCTGATCACATTCCCCCTCGTGAAGGTCAAACGCCAATCGGTCATCATCGCCGCTCTTGTCGTGCTGGGGTTGTCCTTTCTCGTGATCGGCGTCCTTCATCAAAACGAACCCGAGAAGTTCTACGCCCACTCGCTGCGCACTTGGCAGGAGGCCGACTCGGTGGCTGGTTACCCGATTGCCAGCGGTTCGGACAAGGAATTCACGACGGCGGAGTTTGAACCCAATCTGTCCTCGATGACTCCACTGGAACGATACCGTCTCCCCATCGCCCGGGGATTCGAAGGTCCGTCCGGCAGAGATGTCACCGCGGCTGGCACCGGCCTCGTCCTCTACACCGGCGATCCCGACGGTTATCCCGGCCAGGCCGTTCTCCTCGGACACCGGCTTCCGGACGGCTCGATCGTGCAGACTTTTTACTGCGGCCTCACTGCGATCGCAGTGCGGGTCGGACAACAGCTCCCACGCGGAACACGCCTCGGATCCGGCGGCACCCTTTCTGAAGTCCGGGTCGGAACCGCCATCGATCTGGCCCGGGAGACGGTCGCCGGCCATCCTCTCAACGATCATCAGGCCCCCGCCCCGCCAAACCGGCTCGATCCCGAGACCTTTCTCGAAACTCACCCCCTTCCCCGCCCGGGTCGCGATCCCCTCGCTATGATGCAGGAGGAGGCATTCGAGAAGGCCCGCCGCAACCAGAACATCCAAACAAAGTAGGCCTGGCTGATGCTCAAAGCTGGGAGGCGATCAAACCGGCGAAGAATCGCTTATACCACGGCTCGAGAACCGCTGAGAGATTATCGAGCGTGATCTCCCGGCACAAGGCGCGGTCGTGCGCAAACATTTCCAGTTGTTCACGGGAAAAATCAACCGAGTCCACATGCAGGTTGATCTCGTCGTTGATGAAAAAACTTCGATCGTCGAAATTCGCAGATCCCACGATGGCCAATCTCTCGTCCGCCACCAGAAGTTTCCCGTGCATCATGCTTCGCTCATACTGGTAGATGCGCACCCCGGCCTCCAGCAGCTCCTTCCAGTGGTTCTGAGAAGCCTGCCGGGTCGGTTTGGAATCAATGCCTTCATCCGGAACGATCACCTCCACCCGGACGCCCCGTACCGCAGCCCGGAGGAGTAGCTCTCGCATCGTACGATTTGGGACAAAATACGATTGCTGAAGCACAAGGGAGCGACGAGCTCCGTTGATCGCCGCGATGTATCCCTGCGCGATCGGAGCTTCGTGATCCCAGGGGTCGTCGGCGACCACTTGAACGGTCTTCGCCCCGACGGGAGCCAGGGACGGAAAATACGGATCACCTCGGAGCGACTCCCCTGTCACTTCAAACCAGTTTTCGCAAAAGGCCTCCTGAACGAACCGCACCGCCGGTCCGCGGATTTCGTATTGAGTGTCTCGCCATTCCCCGCGGCTCCCGGCATTTCCCCGCCAGGCGTGGGCAAAGCCTGCTCCTCCGGTGAAGGCTACCCGACCATCCACCACCAGGATCTTGCGATGGGTCCGGTTGTTGGAATCCTTGGGACGGAGGAGGTTGAGGGGATGGTAGAAGCGGAGATCCACCCCCGCTTTACGCATCAGGCGGAGGTTTTCCTCCCCCGCTTTGGCCGAGCCCACGGCGTCGAGGATCAGCTTCACTGCCACCCCGGCCCGCGCCCGTTCCGCCAAGGCTCGGGAAAAACTCCGGGTCACTGGAGCTTCCACAAAGGCAAACGTCTCGAGGGTGATGCTTTTCCGGGCAGATTGCACCTCTCTCAGCATGGCCGGAAAAAAGGCCTCGCCATTAGGGAGGGTGACCAGATCATTCCCTTCCAGCCAAGGCGAACCTGTCGCCTGCTCCATCACCTTCCGGAAACCCGCACTTCCGACCCTTGAGCCGCGACCAGTCGAGGAATCCAGCGAGCGGCTGAAACAGGAAGTCAACAGCAGGGCCCCTGCAGTCACGCAGAGACAGATTCTAGCGACCTTGCGAAAGACGCTCAGCGAGACTTTCGGGCAATCCGGCGGCCCGGATTTTTTCCTGGGTGGAGGCGAGATCATATTCGACACGATGGATCCGGATCAGAGAGCTCGCCACATCGTAGGATAGATAGCAGGCCCTCCAGTCGCCATCGCGCGGTTGCCCCACCGAACCGGTATTGATGAAATACTTGATACCGGGCTCCAGCACAATGGTGTCGGCCTCAATCTCGGAAACCCGCGAGTCCCGCGCGAAAATTCTTGGCACGTGAGTGTGGCCGTGAAAGCAAAGGTTGGTGAACTGGTAAGAAAAGTTCGACATGGCATCGAACTTGTTGGTCACGTAGTGCCAAGCTTGCGGTTGATCGAGGGTGGAATGGACCACGGTGAAGTTTTCCACCTGACGAACCATGCGGAGATTTCGCAACCAATCGCGGTGTTCCGGTTTGAGTTGCTTCCGGGTCCACTCGAGCGCAGTGGCCGCCACCGGGTTCATGTTCTCGAGACTGTGCTCACCCGAAGCATCCTCGTCGTGGTTTCCCTTGACCACCGGGCACCCCATTTCGCGGACCTTTTCGAGGCAGGCCACCGGATTGGCATTGTAGCCCACGATGTCCCCCATGCAGACATAATCGGTGCAGCCTTGCTCGACCGCGTCTTTCAAGACGGCCTCAAGTGCCTCCAAGTTGGCATGGATATCTCCAAAAAGAGCAATACGCATGAGAAAATCGTTTGTGTGGGCACCATCACCAGTCCCCACCCGGGTGTAAAGGTCGGATTCGCCTTGACTGACGACACCTGAGGCCAACCCGTGGGCATCCTGGGGACCAGTCAGCGGGCCTGCCCGCCCCTGAGAATCCAGTCGGGAAGCTCCTTGCGTTCCTTTTGGGCTTTCTCCTCCTCGTAGATCTCCCGCCAGTTCGAGTGGTAGATGGGGCGTCGCCGCGGCGTCAGGAAGGGGTTGAGGGCATCTGGCACGTCCAGTTCCTCGATCAATTCCCGGAGCATTTCATCCACCCGTCCCCGATAGAACCCTTCCCGCTGGACTCGCAACCGATAGTTGTAGAGGTCCTGATAGGCTTTCTCCCTATCAGGAAAGACCTGCTCCACGGTCGGTCGCAAACTGCCCGGAGGCAGCTCGGGATTGCTCGCCAGCACCACCAGCAGACAACGAAAAGTCGGGGTCATCGTGGCCAACCTGCCGTCCTCCCGCAACAAGCGCATTGCCTCCTCGTATGCCTCAAGCTCGCGCCCCGGGATTCGCGCTAGGGTAATGAGATAAAACCGTCGGTAAACCGGGTTACGGGAATGGCGAACCATGGCATACGCTTCGGCCGCCCGCTCGTAGTCGGGCCTCTTGAGTTCGTGCGACCACATCGCCCCGATCTCAAACCAGAGCTTGTCCTCGTCCGGAAGATACTTGAGCCCCTCATGAAAAAAGGCGTCGCCCATCTCCATGTATTCCTTCTCCATCAAGCGACGTCGAGCAGGACTAAAACTACGGTTGTGCCTCGCCCACGAGGCCGCATTGTAACCCATGTGCCAACCGCCATGCTCCCAGTAGAAGGCATTGTAAGGTTCCAAGGCAGTAATCACCTCGTAATCCTTCTTGAGTTCATACCATTCGTTTTCCTCGAAATGCGAGTGGGCTCCGATACTCAGAAGGGCAGCCATCAGGGAGCGCAAGCCGCCGAAAGCCCCAGCCAAACTGGTTTGCCCCATCTCGCTCCAAACCTCCGACTTGATGGCTGGAGGCATGACCCGGCGCTCCTGCAAGTCTTCAGCAAAGGTCTGCTCGACCGGCATGCGCAAATAGCCCGTGACCGCCAACACCCCAGCAACCACGATCAAATTGCGACCAGTCTTGAATCCACTCATCAATGCGCTTTTCTAAAACTCCTTATCCCGAAAGACGAACCACGACAAGACCACGTAAATCCCCAGATACATTCCGGCCAATCCGCACAACTGTCCGACGTCGGACGGGATCACGGTCTGGGCCCGGGACGCTCCGTCGGCAATGGCACCGAACAAGCGGAAGTCGGGAAAGACCACCGACACGATGGTGCCCACAATGCGATCCGCGGTGGTCGGCAATTCGCCATACTCCGCATCATTGAAAAGACCATCGCGTACAATCCACTGAAATTCCCCGATAATCCAGACCATCACGCTGACCGCAATGGTGAACAGGGTGGAGGTCGAAAAGGTCGAAATCAAGAGAGCCACCGCGACAATCACCGCCGCCTTCAAAAAGTGCGCCAGCACCCCGTATTGCAAATTCAGGGTCGAGCCGTGGGCAGCCACCTCGGCTCGCACCGACTCGATCTCACGTTCCGGCAACCCACGGTCAATCAGCAATTCGGTGATCTCCGCCAGCTTGGCCTCCACCCGAAGATGAAGCGTCGCCACCATCAAAAGATCCATCACCGCCATTGCCACCAAAATGACAAACACCACCCCCAGCAACTTACCCAAGAGGTAATCCATTCTTGGGACCGGTTTACACAAGATGGTGTAGAGGGTCCGATCCTCGACATCGCCCGGAATGAGGAGCGCAGTTGAAACGACCGCGAAGAGGCAGCCAAACAGCATCATCGTCCCCAAGCAGATGTTCTTGTGCATCCGCAACTCCTGCTCGACCAACGTGGTGTCGGGTCCGGCATACCAGAGACCATCAAAAAACTGGAGGCCGACGAAAAGAACTGCGATCGGAGCGAGGAAATAAAACACCTTCATGCGGATCAGGTGCGTCACCGTGCTCTGCGCGATCACAAGGATCCGGCGGGGCGAAAGAAAGGATGGGGCGGTGCTTTTACTCATCGTCCTGCAAATTTTTTTGATTGGCCGGCCGATCCCGGGTTTCCTCCAAAAACAGCCGTTCCAGAGTGGTGCGGGCCTTTCCTTCGGAAACCATCCGAGCCCCATCGGTGACCTCGACCAACAACCGAATCTGGTCACGCAAGTCCGGCCCGGCGTTTTCCAAGACCAACTCGGTCCGGTTTTCCAGGGAAATCAGTTCCTCCAGCACCCCTTCCTTCACCATCACCCCTTGATTGATGATGCCCACCCGGTCGCAAACTTCCTGCACCTGCTCCAGCAAATGGGAACACAAGAAGACGGTGATTCCACGCTTCTTCAGCTCCAGGATCAAATCCCGGATCTCCCGTGAACCCGCCGGATCCACCCCCGCTGTCGGTTCATCCAGCACCAAGAGCCGGGGCTCCTGAACGAGGGCCTGAGCCAGGCCGATGCGTTGCAGCATTCCTTTCGAAAACCCTTTCAAACGGCGGTCCCGCGCCTCCTCGAGTCCAACCAACTTCAAGAGCTCCGAAACCCGTTCGCGGAGCTTGCGCCCCCGCATCCCGCAAAGTTTTCCAAAAAAGCGCACCGTTTCCGCTGCGGTAAGGTGTTTGTAAAAGTAAGGATTTTCCGGGAGAAATCCCACGTCACGTCGCGAATCGACTTTCAGCGAATTACGCCCAAAAATCGCGCACGCCCCAGAGGTCGGAGCGAGCAGTCCCAGCAAGGCCTTCATCGTGGTCGATTTCCCGGAACCATTCGGGCCGATGAGCCCGTAAACCTCCCCGGGTGCGATCTGCAACGAAACCTTCCTCACTGCACGCACCTTCCGGCCCCGAAAGGACCCCCTGAAATCCTTGACCAGATCTTTGACCTCAACCGCCGGCACCTCGCTCATCTCTTCGCCAAGCTAGCGATTCCTCACGCCGGTGCAAGACAGGGTCTTTCCGATCCGCAAAATCAGCCGTTGCGAGGTGCCCTCATCTCGGGCTTTTTAGAATGACTCATGAAGAATTACGCTCTCGCCCAGCTCGATGAAATCCCCGGCACTCCTTGTCCATGCGGGACCGCCCGCCGCGCCTTTGGCAACCCCGACCACCCGGTGGCCAGCATCCACCTCGTCGAAATCTCCGAAAGGGCCCGCGTTCACTATCATCGGAAAATGACCGAGATCTACCTCATCCTCGAGGGCGAAGGGCACCTCGAACTCGACGGCGAGCTCGTCCCGGTCAAACCCCTCACCACCGTCATGATCAAACCCGGCTGCCGCCATCGTGCCATCGGCCACCTCAAGATCATCAACATCCCCGTCCCGGCCTTCGATCCGGCCGATGAGCACTTCGACTGAAGGTCATCGCGCCTCCGCCCTCACCCGGGCCAGTAGATCAAGGGTCCCGTGCTTGCGGCACCACGATTCGAGGTAGTCGAAGTCGAGCGTGTCCTGCACCCTCAGGATCGCCACGACGTCATCAACATCCTTTTGCCGCGAGCCATCTTGCGCCCATCGTAGTTTCTGGACCACCACATCCTCGGGAGTGGGAAGCCAAACCTTGCCGAAGTCCGGAAGCCCCACTTGAACCCGCCGGGCAAATCGAGCTTGGTCAAAGTCATCGTCGCTCAAATGAAACAACTCGATTTGAAAATCCGAGCCATCGATCCGGATCAATTCCTTGCGGGTTGCGGTCACCATTTTGAAGAACCCCTGGCCCTCGAAACGGATTCCCTTCGGAAGCGATCCGGCAATCTCTCCCCATGCGCTGGAGTCGACATTGAGAACAAGATCGGCGGCCTTGGTCGAACGCGGGACTCCGTAAAAATTTGAGGAATAGGATCCCACAAACATGAACGGAAATTCCCGCTCATTGAGGACTTTCACCAACGCCCGCAATGCCTCCGTGGCTGTCATTTTCGCCGTCCCGCTTCTTCGTGGATCCGGGCACTCAACTCGGCCCGGTGTTGCTCCTCGGACCAATGGGGATATTGGTGCCGGATCCCCGCCAAAGTCACCTGGCACGCGTCCTCGAACAATTCAGCCCCGGCCAAAAAACGTTCTTCCGGCGACATCCGCCGGGCCTGCTCGATCTTCCGCCAATCGCACGCCCGCGCCTCGGCCCGAATCTGCTCGCTGGTGATCCCCACGCCGGAGCCCTACCACCATCCCATCCCCAGCTCAAGCCCGCGCCGCGACCGCGCCATCGGCACGCATCAAGATCATCAATCTCCCTGTCCCGGCCTTCGATCCGGACGCCAAGTATTTTGACTCACAGATTTGTCCCAATCCACCGCCCCGTCCTGCAAAAGTGCCAGGTGAGTGGATGAGCTTGTCCGGCACTTCAATCACGTCCCGTGGGTAAATTCTGACGGGCTTCAGTGCCTTGTCCTCCAAATCATAGAGATACTGCTTTCCCGAGCGGTAGAGCCATACCCTTCTCAGGCTTCCCGTGGGAGTTCGGCCGACCGCCCTGATTTTGCCAATCTTCCACATCACAAGGTCGCCTCCTCCGTCCACCTGATGGGTATTACCGAGCCTCCCCTTGTCTCCGATCGCAACTCCGGTGACGGAAATATCTAGGGTCTGTCCCGCACGAATCTTCCCCTCTTCCCCCGAAGCCACTCCGAGAAAAGCCATCAAGAACAGAATCGCGCACATCCCCCTGATCAGACCCATTTCTTCCAGCTCCGTTCAAATCTCCCTGCACAAATCTCTTCCTTCTCATTCCGGCAACCCGCGCTAAATTCATCCCAGCTATGAAAGAGCAGCTTCTCAACGATGTCGTTTTCGGCATGGCCGCCCGGCAGTTCGACCGCGTCGCCGATTTTCTCGGGCTCGACCAATCGGTGCGGGAACGTTGCAAGTGGCCCAAGCGCATCCTCACCTTCAGCCTGCCGGTCCGGATGGACGACGGACGCACCGAGGTCTTTTTCGGATACCGCGTTCAACACCACCTCTCCCGCGGTCCCGTGAAGGGCGGCCTGCGCTTTCACCCCAAGGTCAACGTCGGGGAAGTGGCCGCCCTCGCGATGTGGATGAACTGGAAGTGCTCCCTCATGAACCTCCCCTATGGCGGTGGCAAGGGCGGCATCACCTGCGACCCCCGCCAACTCAGCATCGGCGAGCAGGAACGCCTCACCCGCCGTTTCGCCCAGGAAATCACCCCGTTTATCGGGCCGGAAGTCGATGTCATGGCACCGGACGTCGGCACCACCGAGCAGCACATGGCGTGGATCCTCGATACCTATTCAACCCACCAAGGACGCTTCGTGCCTGAGATCATCACCGGCAAGCCCATCGACCTCCAGGGAAGCGAAGGCCGTACGCAAGCCACCGGACACGGCGTGGCCTTCCTCGCCACCCGTGCCCTCAACAAACTACGCCTCCCCGTGCAGGGTGCCACCGCCATCGTGCAGGGGTACGGAAACGTTGGTTCCTACGCCGTCGAAACGATGAATGCCTATGGCATGAAGGTCCTCGGAGTCTCCGACATTTCCGGGGCGGTCTGGAACGAGAAGGGCCTGAACCCCGATCAGCTCCGCCAGCACGTTGCCGAAAATGGCGGGGTGGCAGGCTTCCCCGGGGCGGATCCCATCGACCCCGACGACATGCTCCTCCAGCCATGCGACGTCCTCGTTCCCGCCGCCCTCGAACGGGTCATCACCAAGGACAACGTCGGCCAATTGCAATGCAAGATTCTCGCCGAGGCCGCCAACGGCCCCACCACCCCGGAGGCCGATGCGATCATCGAGGAGCGCGGCGACATCTTCGTGCTCCCCGATGTCCTCTGCAATGCCGGTGGCGTCACTGTGAGTTACTTCGAGTGGGTGCAAAACCTGCAACGCTTCCACTGGACGAAGACGGAGGTCCTCACCAAGCTGGAGACCAAGCTCAACGAAGCCTTCGAGAACCTCCTCACCTTCTGCGAACAGCATCAATGTGACGCCCGCCTCGGAGCCCTCGCCATGGGTGTCGACAACGTGGCCCGCGTCAAGAAGACTCGCGGGCTCTTCCCTTGAGTCGTCCTACGACCCCGGCACCACCGTCTTCTTGAAGTTTTCGATCGCTTCCCGCATCGACGCGGCAACCAGGGGATGGTCCGCGGCCACGTCGGTGGATTCCTTGAGGTCCGCATCCAGGTCGTAGAGCTGCGCCTTCCCTTCCTTCAGGATCATCTTCCATTTCCCCCGCCTCATCGCGGTTCCGAGCTTGGGTTCGTACCCGAAAAAAATGTCACGATCCGGAAAGTCCTCGTCCTTGAGAAAGTGACTTGCGGCACTCTTGCCATCGAGGTTGTCCGGGTTGTCGTCCGCGATTCCCGCCAACTCGGTGAAGGTCGGGTAAAGATCAAAACCCATCGCAAAGACATCCGACTTACGCCCTCCCTTGATCCACCCCGGCCACCACGCCACCGCCGGGACGCGATGACCTCCCTCATAGTGCCCGAACTTGGTTCCCCGCAGTCGACGCTCGACCGGGCTCATTCCGACGTCGCCATTGTCCGACCAGAAAAAGACGAGGGTGTTGTCGGCAATCCCCTCACTCTTCAGGGTATCGAGGATCTCCCCCACACTCCGGTCCAAGTCGCGCACCATTTCCTGATAGCGCGGCCGGTTTTCCTCCCCCACCCGGTTCTGCTTCCAGTCCTTGGGACGGTTCTCCGGCGTGTCCTTGCGGGTTTGATAAGGATTGTGCGGAGTCTGGTGCGCCACGTAGAGGAAGAAGGGCTCCTTCGCGTTCCGACGAATGAAATCGACACTGCGCTCGGTGATGATTTCGGTGGAATATCCCTCGACCTTCTCCTGCTGCAACCCCACCCGCCAGCTGCCGTGACGATGGTAATCGGCCGCTCCATTGAGGAGACCGACAAACTCATCGAAGCCATGATGAACTGGGTTGAACTTGTCGGGATACCCGCAGTGCCACTTCCCGAAAAGCGCAGTGGCGTAGCCGTTTTTCTGGAAGACCTCGGGCAGCGTGGTGACTTCCGCCGGGATGCCTTGGTCCGGTTCACGACTCCCCACGATGACATCGACAATGCCGACCCGTTGCTGGTAGCGGCCGGTGAGAAAGGCAGCCCGGGTGGGACTGCACACCGACGAGTTGGCGTGAAAATCAGTAAAGGTGATCCCCTCCCGGGCCATCTGCTCGATCCGCGGCGTCTCGACCCACCCTCCGTAAAGCTTCAAGTCCCGGCAACCGAGATCATCGGCCAGAATGACGACAATGTTGGGCGCAGCGCTGAGGCACCCGACACCCAGCAGGACGAGCATGAGGGAGACGACTTTCACGGGCCGGATCCTGTCCCGTCCAACCGGGTCCCAACAAGAAGCGAATCCCGAAAACCGCAATCGTGGGCCGACCCGCCCGGGACTGGATGCCTCCAGATTGCCACCCCTCCGCCAATGACGCTCGGGAGAGCGTCACTCCTCTTCGCCGTCCTCGATCACCTCGCTATGTTCGAGTCCCAAGCCCACGGCGCGACCAACGCTTTGCAAGGTTCGAATGGGAAGTTGAGTTGCGGAACGCACGAGACCGCAGGAGCTGAGACCCATCAACCCTGCGATGAGCAAAAGACGGCAAGCCACTTTCATCGGAGCCGTCATAGACCTTTCGGCCCCTCCCCGTCAAACCCACAATCTCGGTTGCAGATTTCTTCGATTGCTTCATGCTCCACCCCCCAGCGACATGAAAATCCCCTCCTTGCTCCTTTTTGGCACCCTCCTCCTTCCCGCCGCTCCCCCGTCCGATTTCGTCCGCCAACCTTACCTGCAACTGGCCACCGACTCCTCGATCAGCATTGTCTGGCGCACCTCAAGCGAGATGACTCCAGTGGTTCGCTGGGGCTCGAGCCCGGACCAACTGACCGAAACGGTGCCGCCCGCACAGATCCTCACCCGCACCCATCCTACGCTCGGAGGCGAAGCCCCCCTCTTCAAGGACGCCCCGGTCTCGACCCGCCAATTTGAAGCCACGATCACCGGCCTAAAACCCCTGACCACCTACTATTACGGTATTTTCGATGGAGAAAAGCGCCTCACCCCGGCTGACCCCTCCTACCATTTCAAGACCAACCCGGTCCCCGGCACCGACGCCCCGGTCTACTTCTGGGTGGTGGGCGACTCCGGCACCGGCAGCGCCGACCAGGCCGCAGTCCACTCCGCAATGGTGGCCCACAATGAAAAGAAGAGCCGTCCGCTCGACCTCTATCTCCACGTTGGCGACATGGCCTACACCCACGGCACCAACGAACAATTCACCGACCGCTTCTTCAAGATGTATGAACCCACCCTCCGCCACACCGTGTGCTGGGCCTCGATGGGCAATCATGAAGGCCACACCTCGAAAGGAACCACCGGCATCGGTCCCTATTACGATGCCTACATTTGTCCAACCAAGGGCGAAGCCGGCGGGCTGCCTTCGGGCAAGGAGGCCTTCTACTCCTTCGACTACGGCAAGGTCCATTTCATCTGCCTCGACTCACACGACCTCGACCGACGCCCGACCGGTGAAATGGCCCAATGGCTCAAGGCCGACCTCGAGAAAACCAAGGCCGAGTTCCTCGTCTGCTTTTTCCACCACCCGCCCTACACCAAGGGTTCGCACGATTCCGACCGCGAGCACCAGCTCATCGAAATGCGCGAACACATCATGCCCATTCTCGAAAGCGGCGGGGTCGATCTGGTCTTCACCGGCCATTCTCACATCTATGAACGGTCCATGCTGCACGACGGAGCCTACGCCACCCCCTCGGTGGCCGAAGGCGTGATCCTCGATGACGGCGACGGCGATCCTTCGGGCGACGGGGCCTATCGCAAAAGCGAAGGACTGCAACCGCACAACGGCACCGTTTCCATCGTCACCGGCCACGGCGGCACCCGTAATACCCGATCAGGAAGCCATCCGCTCATGAAGCGCATCCTCGTAGAACACGGCTCATGCCTCATCACCATTGAGGGCGATACCATCCTCGGTGAGATGCTCAACTCCAAGGGTGAGATCCGCGACACTTTCGCGATCAAGAAGAGCGGCACGGTGACTCACAGCCCCATCGCCAACCCCTGGCAGCCGGAACCTTTCCGTCGGGCTCAGCGCCAACCGGCGGCCCGGAGTAACACCGCCTCGGCCCCTCCCAAAGGGGCGGTCGAACTCATCGCCAAAAATGCCACTTGGTCCTATCTTGCCGACGGACACCCGGAGGGCGAAGGCACAGCTTGGGCCGCTCCGGATTACGATGCCTCAGCCTGGAAATCCGGTAAAGCCGGCTTCGGCTACGGAGACGACGATGACCAGACTGTTCTCGACATGGCGGGCAAGCACCAAAGCGTTTACCTCCGCCGGATTTTTGGACTCCCGGAAAATGCCAAAGGCAAAAAACTGGGGCTCCTCATTTCATACGATGACGCCTTCATCGCCTACCTTAACGGACAGGAAATTCACCGCCAAGGAGTTGGCAAAGGCAATGGTCCATCAGCCCAAGAGATCACGAGCCACGAAGCAGGTGGGACGTTCCAGTTCATCCCCCTCAAGTTGACCGAGGGAATCCTCAGGCCCGGCGATCTCAATGTCCTCGCCATCGAAGGCCACAACGTCGAACTCAAGAGCTCGGACTTCACGCTCCATCCGGCCCTCTTCCTATCGAAGTAGCCCTCCTCGGTCGTGCGCGTTCTCCTTCTCTTCCTGGTTCTGGGTCTCAGCGCGCCCGCACACTCCGACCTCTCAAAGACCATCGCCGCCCTCTCGGCAAAAATCAACACGCAGCCCAGCGCCGAACTCTATTACCAACGAGCCCTCGAATACCGCGCCCTCCGCGAAAAAAATCACACCCTCGAGGACCTCCGCCAAGCCCTCAAACTGGATCCCGGGTTCCAAGAAGCACAGTTCGCCCTCGCCGAAGAATTGGGTAAGAGCGATGAGGCTCTCCGACTGGCCGTTCAGCTGGCAAATGGCCCCGGGAAGACTCAGACCACCTACCGCTCCATTCTTCTCCTGATCAGGATTCACCGCTTACGCGAGGAATACCCAGAAGCCCTCGAGATTTGCCAAAGACTCGCCGAAAAGACCCGGAACCGCCAGCAGGACGATTCCGAACTCGACCTCCTCCATGCCGAGATTCTCCTCGACCTCAAGCGCCCCGCCGAAGCCACCACGGTGCTGCGGAACGCCTGGAAACGGACGGGCTCCATCGTGGCCCGCAACAACTGGATCGATGCGGCCCTGACCGCCGAACAAACCGAGGAAACCCTTCCCCTGATCGAGCACGAGCTGCAGACTTCGCGACTCCGCTCCTCTTGGCTCATTCGACGAGCCCGTGCCCTCCTTGTTTTGAAACAAGCGAGAGCGGCCCGCGCCGACCTCCATTCCGCCCTCCTCGAAATCAACTCCCGTCTCAACCCCCGACAACCCGACCTCACCCTCGTCTCCGACCGCGGGCTGATTCACGCCCTGATGGGGAACCCGGGCCTAGCAAAACGCGATCTCGCCACTTTGCAGAAGTCATTCCTTCCCCCTTCGTCCTATCGTCTTCTGAACGACCAACTCGACAGGAGCCGCTGAAATTGGAAGAGACCATTTCACACAATCTTCTCCTTCTCTTCATCGTCGTTCCACATTGACGGACCACCGTCCGACCCTCCATGAAGACGATCCACACTCCCCGCTTCGACCTCCTCATCGCGAGCCACTTCGGCATGTGCTTCGGCGTTCGTCAGGCCATCGAGGCCACCGAATCCCTCCTCGCCCGCCAGCCCGCCACCGTTCTTGGTCAGCTTGCCCACAACCCCTTGGTCAAGTCTCGCCTCGCCGAGCAAGGGGCCCATGACGGGGCACTGGAAAGCACTGCGGCCCCCACTCAAGAGGTTGTGATCACGGCCCATGGAGCGTCCGAAAACGACCGACAACGATGGCAACAGGCGGGCTACCGCCTCACCGATACGACCTGCCCTCTGGTCAGGGTGGCCCATACCAAACTCGCCCGCCTCGTCCGGGAAGGCTGCCTCCCGGTCATCATCGGCAAGGAAGACCACGTCGAGGTCCGCGGACTGCGGGGCGATTTTCCCGAAGCCCGGGTGATCCTCGACCTCCGCGACATTCCAAAACTCCCCCACACCAAAAAATTTGGCATCATTTCCCAGACCACCCAACCGATCGAGCACGTCCGGTCCTTGGTTGGAGAAGTCCGACGACAACGCCCGGATGCCGAAGTTGTCTATGCCGACACCGTTTGTCAGCCCACAAAGGACCGCCAGTCGGCCCTGCGTGACCTGTGCCAGAAGGCTGACCTCATCCTCGCCATCGGTGGCAAGAATTCCAACAACACCGCCCAACTGGCCCGCACCGCCCAACGCCTCGGCCGCCCCGCCCACCACATCGAAAGCCCGTCGGACATCCAGGAGAATTGGCTCGAAGGATTGTCCACCATCGGGCTCACCGCCGGGACCTCCACTCTCGACGAAAGCCTCCAGGCGGTCGTCGATCACCTCACGGCATGGGCCGCAGACTCCGTCCGGCTCAAGCAAGCCGTTTCGTGATCACCGGGGCTCGTGACCATCCCCCCCCGCCAACCACCGACCTTATCCGGCAGGTTGGAAGGACTCGATGGTCCACCAGACCTCCTCATCGGCCAAAAACTCCTCGAGATCCAGGTAACCACGATCCGGCACCCCGGTTTCTTCATTCCAAGTCACATCAATCTTAAAAGCCCCGCCCCCAATGGCTCGCGAGACCCGGTCAAACCAATCATCGATCGTGACCTGCGTTGGGGGGTCAAAGAAGGGAGGCTGAATCTCAAGCACCTCCGCCGAAACCACTTCACCGTCGACCACAGTGTAGCGGACCGTCGATTCCACCAAACCCTGCCCACTGCGCACCTGATAGCTGTAGTCGGTGATGCCAGCAACCCGCCACCGCATGCGCGCGGAAAGGTAATCGCGATAGTCGGGATTCGCCACCTTCATCTCTTTGGCCCGGAACAAGACCGTCTTGCTCGCCTCGGCAGGCAAGCCACCCGACGGCACCTCAACCCGGTAACCGAGAAATCCACGCCCCCCTGTCAGGAAGATCAAGTCCCGCCAATCGGGACCATCGAGCGAAAACTGGAGCATCCAGACTTCGCCCGGATAGAGAGAATTGAGTTGAAACGACCAACCGGTCTCCACCGCCTGAATGTTCAGCTCGGGCCGTTCTTGAGCCCCGGAGGTGGAAACGAACCCTACCATGGCCATTACCAGCAATTTGAGGGACGAAATCTTCTTTGCCACGCCCCAACCTTGCGTGTCCGCAGCTCATTAGCCAGTCTTAATTGCACCATCGCGTCCGCTTGCATGTCGTCCCTTTCCACCACCCCCCGATCTCCTCGCGGTTACCCGGAACGGCTACGCGACTGGGGCACGGTAATCCTCCTGCTTTGGTTGGTCGAAGTGGCCGACCGCTTCTTGTTCGGGAACTCCCTGCAGGCCCACGGCATTCACCCACGTCGCCTCTCTCATTTGGAGGGAATCCTTTTTGCTCCTATCCTCCACACCACCTGGAGTCACCTCGCAGGCAACTCGCTCTCGCTTCTCCTCCTCGGCGCGGTCCTCCTGGCTTCCGGGTGGCGGACCCTCGTTTCGGTCTCGGCAGCTGCCGCTACTTTCGGTGGCTGTCTCGTTTGGCTGATCGGCCAGAGTGACACCAACCATATCGGAGCCAGCTCGATTGTCTTCGGCTACCTCGCCTTTTTCCTGGCCTCGGGGCTTTACCGTCCCTCCCTTGGAACCATTCTCATGTCCCTCGCAGTCCTCCTCTTTTACGGGAGTAACCTGACCGGAGTTCTCCCGACCGAAAGCATACGCGCCGCCGGCATCAGCTGGGAAGGCCACCTTGGCGGGGCCCTCGGAGGCTTCCTGATGGCACGCCACCATCGCCGGAATCCGGCTTCCGGTCCGAAGCGGAGAGCCCGCTGAACTTCTCAATCTTCAGTCTGGCCCTCCACGCCTCTTTCATTCATGAATGCTGCGATGAAAATTCGTAGTGCCTTCCTTCTTCTTTTCGCCGCTTTGATCCACACCGCTTCGGCCGACGAAAGCGAGTTCGCCAGCAAGACCATCGACCTCGGGATCGTGGTGGGAGATCTCGAAAAATCTCTGAAGTTTTACACCGAAGCGGTTGGCTTCCAGCTGAAAGGCGAATTCACCGCCGGGGTGGACCTGACCCGGGATTCCGGCCTGAGCGCCGGTGAAGAGCTGGTCATCAAGACCCTGACTCTCGGTGACGGCCCGGGTGCCACCACCATCAAATTAATGCAGCCAGACCAACCTGCCAAGGCCACCGACCAAAAATACATCACCAGCAGCCTCGGCTTCAGCTATCTGACCATCCGGGTCACCAGCACCAAGACTGCCCTGACCCGACTGAAGCAAGCCGGGGTCAAGGTTCTCGCCAAAGGCCCAGCCGTCCTTCCCGGCAACAAAATCGCGCTGACCGTGGTCAAGGACCCCGACGGCAATTTTGTCGAGCTTGTCGGACCCGCAGACCACCTTTAAAACTCCCCTGGACCAATCCGGATTCCGATCGGCAGGCTTTGGCTCGGTGTTGGGATCCCTGACCAATCGCAACTCGTGACAGGTTTCATCGGCTTCCTTGTCTTCGCCCTAGCCCTTTTCGTTTCGGCGGGTCAAAAACCCAATATCATCATCATCGTGGCCGATGACCTCGGCTATGGCGACCTTTCTTGCTACGGAGCAACTGACCTTCAGAGCCCGCATCTTGACGAACTGATGGCGGCGGGGCTTCGCTTCACCAATTTCTACGCCAACTGCCCGGTTTGTTCGCCGACCCGGGCAGCTCTGCTCAGCGGAAAATACCAGGAAATGGTGGGCGTCCCCGGGGTCATTCGCACTGATCCGGCCAGCAACTGGGGCTATCTCTCTCCTTCCGTCCGCCTCCTGCCCTTCAAACTCAAAACAAAGGGATACGCCACTGCCGCCGTCGGCAAATGGCACCTCGGCCTTGATGAGCCATCGCACCCCAACTCACGCGGCTTCGACCACTTCCATGGTTTTTTGGGGGACATGATGGACGACTACTACAAGCACACCCGACACGGGCAGCACTACATGCGCCTCAACCGGGAGAAAGTTGCCCCGGAGGGACATGCCACCGACATTTTCACCCGTTGGGCCGTGGAGTATCTCAACAGCCGGACCAAGGAAAAGGATCCGTTCTTTCTCTACTTGGCCTACAACGCTCCCCACACTCCAATTCAACCTCCACGCGAGTGGGTCGAAAAGGTCAAGGCTCGGGAAAAGGAAATCAGCAATCCGCGGGCTCGGTTGGTGGCCCTGATCGAGCACATGGACGCGGGCATTGGTCAAGTGGTCGCGACTCTGAAAAAAAACGGCCAGTGGGAGAATACCCTCCTCTTTTTCGTCTCCGACAACGGGGGGCAGCTCAGCGTCGGGGCCAACTGTGGGAATCTCCGAGGCGGGAAACAAGACATGTATGAAGGCGGGCTCAAGATCCCAGCCTGCGCGGTCTGGCCGGGGGTGATCAAACCGGCAACGACCGATTTCACAGCCCTGACCATGGACCTTTTTCCCACTGTTTTGGAGGCGGCCGGCGCCGCACCTGCCACCGGGCTCGATGCCCGCTCCTTTCTTCCCCTCCTCAAATCCGGGATACAAGTCACTGAAGATCGGGACCTTTTCTTCACCCGCCGGGAAGGGAATCTACGCTACATGGGCGAATGTTCTTGGGCCATGAAGCGGGGACCATGGAAATTGGTCAAAAACTCCCCGATGACTCCATGGGAGCTCTATCACCTCGACAAAGACCCCCTCGAAACGACCAATCTCGCCGATCAGGAAAAAAAGGTGTTCAACGATCTGGCCGCCGCGATGCGGATTCACATTCAGCGCGGAGGCTCTGTGCCTTGGCAAAAAGCGGAATAAAAAAAGGCCACCATTCACCATGGTCGCCCTGATTTGGGACTTCAAGCGAGTGACATCCGACTTAAAACGGGATGTCGTCCTCGTCGTTATCGAAGCTATCGGAAGCCGGGGCCCCGCCTTGAGACGGAGAATCGTGGTCCGCACCGGAAGATGACCTTGGGGATGATCCCCCACCGCCGCCTTGGCTGCCCCCGGCCCCACCGACAAACTGCATGTTCTCGCAAACCACCCGAAGTCGGGACCTCTTCTGCCCGGTCTGCTTGTCATCCCACTGGTCAAGCTGAAGCCGCCCTTCAATGAAGACCGGACGACCTTTGGCAAGGTATTGCCCGGCCAGCTCCGCCTGACGTCCCCAGAGGGTAACATCGACGTAGGTCACCTCCTCAATCCGCTCGCCGTTATCGCCGGTTCGAATCCGGTTGATCGCCATTCCCAAGTCACAGACTGCGGTCCCTTTGGGCGTGTAGCGGACTTCGAGATCCCGGGTGATATTCCCGAGGAGCATGACTTTGTTGACGTTGGCCATGGGAGAGCGGGTTCGGTTTAAGAGAGTCGCTGGTAGTGCTGCAGGTGCACCATGCTATTGAGTTTCAGGCGGGCCTTGACCTTGTCGATCGTTTCCCCGTCAGCTTCAAAGATGTAGTTGACGTAATGGCCCCCGTCGAGCTTGCGGGCACTGTAGGCGAACTTCTTACGCCCGAGCTGCTTGATCTCATCAAGCTTGGCCCCCTCTTCTTCGAGTTCCTTGGAAACGCTGCTGACCAGGTCATCAATGCTGGTTTCGGTCCCCTTCGTGTTCAGGACAATCAGCCCCTCGTACTTGCGATTCATCTTGTTCCGTTGGTGTTTTCGATTTTTTGGGAGTTCTCGTATTGAACTCGTTGGCGGCCCTCTCAGGTCCGTCGGAAACGGCAAGCTGAACAGCATCGGCGGCTCTTGCAAGCGTGTTTTCGACCAGTTCCTTCTCTTGGCTTGAAAACGTGCCCAAAACATACCCGACCAGGGCCTCACCGCTCGCCTCTCCGATCCCGACTTTCAGGCGCACGAATCCGTCCCCGGGCAAGTGGGCCAAAAGAGAACGCACCCCATTGTGGCCCCCATGCCCCCCGTTCATGCGGAAGCGAAGAGTGCCCAAGGGAAGCGAGATGTCATCAAAGACCACCAGAATGTCTTCAGGCCGCCACCGAAAAAAGCGCGCCATCGACCCGATGGCCCGACCGCTCTCATTCATGTAGGTCATGGGCTTGACCAAGAAGAGATCACCGACCCGACAAGTGAGCGACTCCCATTTGCTTTCGAGCTGGAAAGCCACCCCACCATGCTCCGCGAGGAGATCGAGGACTCGGAAGCCCACATTGTGGCGGGTCAGGCGGTATCTTTCTCCGGGGTTTCCGAGACCCACGATGCATTTGAAGCTCACCAAAGCAAACTGACGGGGAATCGCCTCGGTGAAAAGAAAAACGCCCTCGGTTCCTGACCGCGGGCGCCTGAAAGATCGTCGAAAGTCCGTCCTGCTTACTCGGAAGCAGCTTCGGCAGCCGCTGGGCCGGAAGCTCCGGCCGATTTGGTGGCACGCGACTCGTTGACGATGGCCACAAGAACGTCAGCTGCGAGGAAGGGCTCGACTCCCTCGGGAAACTGAAGGTCCCCGATGGTCAGAGAATCACCCACTCCAAGATTCTCGATGTCTGCGTCGATCCTCTCGGGCAGATCTTTCGGTGAACACGAGATTTCCAGATCGCGAACCAATTGCTCGATGATACCACCTGCTTTCACCCCGATGGGCTCGCCATGGAGAACGAGCGGGATGTGGGCGGTGATCTTCATGCCCTCGGTGACGGCCAGAAAATCAGCGTGCATCAGCGCTCCGCTGAGGGGATTGTGCTGGGTGGCCTGAAGGAAGGCAGCCTGAGGGCCCGCTCCATCAATTTCAAGATCGACCAAGATACTTTCGGAGGCGCTGTGGGCGAGCATGTCGCTCAGAGCCTTGGCATTGATCTTGATGTTGAGGTTTTCGGTGCCCTTTCCGTAAACAACGGAGGGAAGGTAGCCTTCACGTCGCATTTGTTTGAGCACACCGGAGCCGGTACGCTTGCGAGTTTCAGCCTTGAGAGTTTGGGTCTTCGCCATGGTGGTGATGGGTTCTTGAGTGAGCGGCTCACGCCGCGCGGGGCGGTTGGTTACACGGAGGGTGCGTCAATGTCAAAGAGAGAAGTAACAGATTTTCCATCGTGAATCCGCTGGATGGCCTCGCCAAAAATCCCGGCAACCGAGACCGGAGCGACCTTCCCCTTCCGGACAACTGGGGTCGAGTCGGTGGTGATTACTTCCTCAATCGGGGATTCCTCGATCCTCTTGTGCCCCAAATCGCCAATCACAGCGTGGGTAACGGCAGCAAAAATCCGATGAGCTCCCTGATTCTTGAGAATTTCCGCGGCGGCGCAGAGGGTGCCGGCGGTTTCGGTCATGTCGTCCACCAGGACCACATCACGCCCCTCGACATCTCCGATGACCTGCATTGCCTCCACCTCGGTTGCCGAGACCCGATGCTTGGCCACAATCGCAAGTCGGGCTCCGAGGGCATCGGAGTAGGCCCGGGCGATCTTGACGCCCCCGACATCGGGTGAGACAACCGTCAAGCTCTCACAATGCTCGCCGAAGCGTTTGCGCAACTCGCGGATCACGATGGGCTTTCCGTAGAGGTGATCGACCGGAATGTTGAAAAAACCCTGGATCTGGGCGGCATGGAGATCCATCGTGACCACCCGGTTGACGCCGGCGGCAGAGAGAAGGTCGGCCACCAGTTTGGCCGTGATGGGAACACGCGGTTGATCCTTGCGGTCTTGGCGGGCATATCCGAAGAATGGGATGACGGCGTTGATTCGTCCTGCGCTGGCCCTCTTGGCAGCATCCACCATGATCATGAGTTCCATGAGGTTGTGGTTGGTAGGCGGGCAGGTTGGCTGGATGATGAAGACGTCCTCGCCACGAATGTTCTCGTTGATCTTTACAAAGGTCTCCCCATCCGGAAACGCGGTCACACTCACATCGGCAAGAGGACAATTCAGCGTGTTGGCAATATCCCGGGCGAGGGATTGGTGGGCCGAACCAGAGAAAAGCTTCATGCCAAAATGGGAACTCATCATTGGGGGAGACTTACCGACTGCCCTCACCGGTGGCAAGACCGACCTCGGGAAGGAGGTATTTCCCGAGGTCTTCCCCGTTCAGCTCCAGAGGATTGGTCCGGCCTGCCCGCAAGTAACTGAGGTGGGTTTCCAGTTGCTTCCACTCCGTCTCCCAAAGGGGCTCGATCCCCGCCACCACTTCTTTTGCGCGCTCATAGCGCTTGCGGGCCTCAAGCAATAAGGCCATGGCCAACTCAGGGTTCCGAGGACGGGCGTTTTTCCAGATTTCATCTCCCTTTTGGAAGAGCCGACGCCCTTCGCGAAAAGCAATCCAAGCCTCCACCTCAATCGCAAATTCCCTGATCGGCTCAAAGTCGCTTTTCTTTCGTAAGATCATCAAACGCTGCTGCAAACGTTCCCGGGCCTGATAGAGGAACCTGAGAGCCTCGTCGTTGCTCCCGGCCCGAAAAGCCTTGTAAAAGGAGCTTCGGGCCGCGTGATAGTGCGGACGCAGGCTGATCTCACGAGTCCAAAGCTCGGTCATCGCCTTCCGGTGTCCTTCTTCGGCCTCGGCATCGTGACCCAGCATGTCACTGACTCGCGGCAGACCCGCAAGCCCCTCGCCAAAGTGCGGGTTGAGCTCGAGGGAGCGCTCGAGAGCCTCCTTGGCCTTGAGAGCATAGTCACGGGCCAAGCCGGGGTTCCCTTCCTTGACCACCTGATTTGCCAGGGTCATGGCCCGGCGTGCGATCACCTCGAAGATGTCGGGCTGCTTGGCCAGATTTCCCGCCTTGGTGAGGGTCGCAAAGCTGCGAAAGACCTCATCAGGATCTCCGGCGGAGCGTAACTCCCTCATCCCCTGGCGCTGCAGACGGTAGGACTGCCCCAAGGGCCACCCGGTCACCACCAGGCCGACCGCAACCGCCATTCCCGCCAGCGCCACTACCCGGCCCAGCACCAGACCACCCTGCTTGGTTTGTGAGACGGGCGAGGCGAGCATTCCCAACTGCACCGCCGCCAGCGCCAAGCAGGCGGGAAAGTGAAAGAGAAAGCTGAAGAACGACTGGGCCAGAATCGCCACCAGCCCTCCAACCGCGCCGATCTGCCATAGGATCATTTCCCGATCACGGGTCCCGCCGGATAAAACGCCTGCCACCGCGATGACTCCGTGACTAAAGAGGAGCACCAACACGACGAGAAAGCCCACCAAACCATAGTCCGAGAGAACCTGCAGGTATTCGTTGTGGGCATAGACCGGCAGATTGGTCCAAATTCCCAGCGCATCCCGGTCCCACTTTTCGAGCGAACGATAGGAAAAAGCCTGAGGTCCGGCCCCCAGCACCGGCTCATCCTGAAACACCTCAAAGGCCATCTGCTGAAAGGCCATGCGACCTCCGTCAGCTTCGGCCAGATTGATCTCCGTGTCGAAGTCGGGATTTTGCGGCATCTGTCGCTCGGCGGTCAGCTTCCGCACCACCTCGATCGAAGTCACCCCGCCCGCCACCATCAAGAGCACCCCGGCGAGCGCCAGTGGCCCGAAGAGCCGGCTCCCCTGACGCTTGAGCACGACCAGCAGGAAAACCAGCCACACCGCTCCACCGATCACAAAAGAAAGCCACCCCCCGCGCGAACCACTGTAGACCAGGGCGGCAACGATCGCGACTGAGCCGAGGGCCAGAAGGATCCGCAGTCCCAAGCGCCTTCCCAGCACGACATAGGAAAGGAGAAAGAAGACTGAGCCGTTGAGATAAGCCGCGAAGGGATTGTAGTGGCCGAAAAATCCCGCCACCATTTGATGCTCCCCGGCCCGGGATTGCCAAAAATAATAGATCCCCGGCGACCATTGCTGATAGAGAGCGATGGCAGCATTGAGGAGGGCCAGCCCTGCCACCACCGCGATCCAGATTCTTCGACCTCTTTCCCCGCTGGCCACCACCCCAAGGTAGACACCCAGCCCGGAAAGGACTAACGCGATATCGACAGTTGCCAAGGCCACCGGGCCGCCAGCCCAAGCACGCCAGAGGAAGTAGGCGCCGCCAGCCAAGACCAATGCAGCCAACCCGAGTCGCCGGTCCGGCGGGGGCTTGACCACGCGCAAAAGAAAAGAAAGAAAAAGGGCCCCGCCAAGCACCACCATACCGAGGCCCACTCGCCCCATGATCAAATCGATGCCGGTCACGGCCAAGATCACGAAGGCAAGAGCGGCCACAAGCGGAATGATGGATGCAAATGATTTCATCGGGCTCCTTTGCTAAAGAGAACAGCGGGAATGGTCTTGAGAAGGATCCGAAAATCCTCCCAGATCGACCAATGATCAATGTAAGATTCATCGAGCCGCACCCATTCCTCGAAGTCAGTGATGTCGCTTCGGCCGGAAATCTGCCAGATGCAGGTGATCCCGGGCCTCACGCTGAGACGGCGACGGTGGGACGATTTTTTGATCGCCTCGATTTCATGGAGTGGAAGGGGCCTTGGCCCAACCAAGCTCATTTCTCCCCGAAGGACATTGATCATCTGGGGGAACTCATCGATGCTGTATTTCCGAAGAAACCTTCCAAAGGGGAAGATTCGGGGATCTGATGACAACTTGAAGGCTGGGCCATCGACCTCGTTACCGTGCTCTTTCTTGATCTGCTCGAGCAGCTCTTCGGCATTCGGGATCATGGTCCGAAACTTGTAAATCCGGAAGGGTTTCCCGTAAAGACCGGCCCGTTCTTGAGTGAAAAGCACCGGGGCTCCCGGACTGCTGAGGCGAATCCCAATCGCCGCCGCCAGCCATAGGGGCGAGGATAAAACGAGAAACAGCAAGGCACCCGTGACATCAACCAACTTCTTGGCAAACAACTGCCAGGAAAGTTCAGGGGTCGAACGAAAGACCAGCATGGGTTGGCCGCCAATCACATCGAATCCCGGACGGGCCACCTGGGTGCGTAGAAAAGAAGCCCCGATCCAGGCCTCGACCCCTTGGACCTCGCAGGTCTCAACCGCACGGGCCACCCGGTCAAACTCGGTATGCTTGGCCAAAAAAACCACCCGGTGGACCGACTCCACTTTGATCAGATTGTTCAAGTCGCCGATGGAATTGCTCTCCAAATTAAAATGTCCCACGATTTTCCAGGCTTCCAAGACCCCGGGTTCGAGGTTGTTCAGAAAGGCCTGTGTCTCTTCGGGATCCCCGGCCAGCACGACTCGTTCCGCAAATCCCTCCGAGGCCGCCCGCGACCGCAGATATCGGATGGTGAAAAAGCCCCGAACCCAGATGAAGAAAAACCCGAAGGTCAGGCCCATCCCAAGCACCAAGCGCTTGGTATTGATGATCTTTCCGAAAACCGAGATCAATCCAACAATAAAGATCACCACCAGCAGGGAGCGGAAAAGAATGGTCAGATTTTGGCCCCGCCGACGATTGAGCGGGTTTTCATAATACCCCGACCGTTCGAGCACCAAAGGTGTCAGCGGCACCAACATGAAGACCACCCAGGTCATGCCGATCAGGCTCCGCTCGGGGATCGAAGGCACCTTGAGAAACTCACGCACGGGGTCATCGAGGTAGGCCGCCAGCATGAAGGCCACCCAGATCAGGATGGCATCCACTATCTGCAGGCCTTGGATCGATAGATAATGCTTCGAGCCCCGCTCTTTCATGACCCCAGATCCTTACCGCTCTCCAGCGACTCGTCGACCCCTTCACCGGGCTTCGAGATGACCAACGGGAGAAGCTCTCTCAAAAAAGACTGAATGTGAGCCAGCGTTTCGGCCTGGTTCAGGGCGATTCCCCGCTCCATCCGGAAGCCCTGCTCGGCATGATTGAAGGTGATGAACGAAGAGAAGGTGGCGTATGCCCATCGCTGATCGTAGCCTTTCAAGAGACGATCTTTGATGTCCTCGCCGGTGCGCTGGTAGTGTCCGGCGAGAATTTTTTCGTGCCCCACAAAGGTGTAGTAGAACACCCGCCAAAGGTAGATTTTCTCGCCCTCAGCATTGAGGACAGGCTCGGGGTCTCCTTCGTCGTTCAAAACCTGATGAACCCGGCGACAGACCATCTCCTTGACCGGAAGAACCTCGCCCTCGGGGAGGAGATCCCCCCAGGCCAGATACTTTTGCGACACAAACTCCCAGCCTTGCGCTTGGAGACAGACTTCGGGCCGGTGGATACTCTGGCTCAGGTTCTTCCCCGAAAACACGATCGAAGCCTGCACCGATGGAAGCACCCCGTCGCGGTCGAAGTATGTCACGCGCTCGAATTCGGTGTCGCGGGCCAGGACGATTTTTTCCCGCTCGCCTGGTTCCTCCGGTCGCCCGATCCAGTTGGCAAACGACTCGGGGAGATTCCTGGCCAGCCGGGAAGCCTTCATCTCCGGCACGTCGGGGAAGGCCACGATGATCCCGGCAAAGGCCAACACCAGCGAAAGGAGAATGATCACTCGCTTCCTCATCCGGCCACCTCCTCTTTCTTGGTTTGCTTGCGCCTGACTGCCCGTTTCACCCGTTTCTTCTTCCGGGTCTTCAGGTTGAGCAGGTAGTCGACGCAACAGAGGCCAATCAAGGCGATGGGGAAAAAAAAGAGCAGGCCAGCCCAGTCGTGCCAGGTTCCTCTGCCAAAAGTATGAAAGCCGAAGTGACCCAACACCAGGATCGAGAAGACGCGGAAAAAGTTGGCAATAACCGCCAACGGAAATGAGGAAACAAAGAGAAACGCTTTTTTCCAAAGTGGCTTCTGAGTGTAGTTGGCGTAGACCGCAGCAATCATGGTGAGCGCCATCAGGGAACGAATGCCACTGCATCCGCCGGCCACTTCGACCGGGCTGTCGCTGACATAAATGGTCGAACCATCGCGTACCAAATCCATCCCGACCATAGTCCCGATCTGATGGCAGGCTTTGACGATGAAGTTCTGAAGCTGTCCCGTCAAAAGCATCTCGAGGCCTGGGACGGGAATGCAGAACCAGAGGAAGAAGGCCGGGAAAATGACGTGTCGGGCGATCCGGAAGCCCAGGAGATACTGGGCAAACCCAACCACCACGAAGGGGGCCCCAACGAGGGCCAACCGAGGCT
>JALQTQ010000060.1 GCA_023263995.1 Akkermansiaceae bacterium
CGTGCCGGTGCGGAATGAAAATGGGGATCTGATTGCGGTGCTGGACGTTGATTCGGATCGGCCCGGTTGGTTTGACCAGCTTGATCAGAAGAATCTCGGGGAGATTCTGGACTGCACATTCGCCGGGAAGCGAATTGTTTAGGAAATCTTGATTGTCTTTGAACGGGTGATTTTCCTGAAACTGGGGGAGACTTTCGCGGGATATTGAGTTAGCCTCGCTGCAAGCAGATGGCGCAGAAGAAAAAAGACAATCCCGCAACGAAGGAGAAGGAGGACGACAAGGAGGTCGATCTGTCCAAGGGGTATGCCAAGACGCGAAAGAGTCTCATCGCCCGGCTTGAGAATTGGGATGATCAGCGGACCTGGGACGAGTTTTACCAGACTTACTGGAAGTTGATTTATTCGGTGGGGATCAAGGCCGGACTGCGTCACGACGAGGCTTTTGACACGGTCCAAGAAACGATTCTCTCGATTGCCAAACAGAGTAAGAAGAACCTCTATGATCCCAAGCAAGGCTCGTTCAAGACGTGGCTCATGAATATGACTCGCTGGCGGATTAACGACCAATTCCGCAAACGGAAGAAGGACACTGCGATGCCCGGCGGGGGGTGGGAGGATGATCGTAAGACTGCGGTCATCGACCGATTTGAGGATCCCAAGGGTGATCTTTTGGAGCGGATGTGGGATGTGGAGTGGAAGAAAAATGTCGCTGACATGGCCCTGACCCGGGTCAAGGCTCAGGTTTCTCCGAAGCAGTATCAGATCTTTGATTATTACGTGGTGAAACAGTGGGATGCCAAGAAAGTGCAGGATCACCTTGGGGTGAGCATGGCTCAGGTCTATCTTGCCAAGCACCGCGTCGGCTCCGTCCTCAAAAAGGAGCTGGCGAAGCTCGAGAAGGATGGAACGGAAGATTAGGCCAGATCCGCTGATTCCGGATCATGAAGTGCTCCGCAAGATCGGGGGCGGGGCGTATGGTGAGGTGTGGCTGGCGCGCGGGGTAACCGGGGCAATGCGGGCGGTGAAGGTGGTCTACCGGGAAGATTTCTCGGATGAGCGGACCTTTGAGCGGGAATTCGAAGGCATCCTCCGTTTCGAGCCTATCTCGCGAAACCATCAGGGTTTTGTGAACATCCTTCACGTCGGGCGGAGTGACGACAAGGCGCAGTTCTATTACTACGTCATGGAGTTGGGTGATGACGCTTATGAGAAGGGGGAAATCAACCCGGTGGAATATGAGCCGCGGACCCTGCGGACCGACATGAAGCAGGCCAACGGGGCACCTTTGGCCACCCACTTTTGCATCGAAACGGGATATCGTCTGGCCGAGGCCCTGCAGGAGCTGCACGAATGTGGTCTGACCCACCGGGACATCAAACCGTCTAATATCATTTTTGTGGACGGCAAGGCCAAGCTGGCGGACATCGGGCTGGTCGCAGCGAAGGATCAGCGGACCTTTGTGGGAACGGAGGGTTTCGTGCCGCCGGAAGGGCCGGGTTCGGAGCAGGCCGACATCTACAGTTTGGGTAAGGTGCTCTACGAGATGGCCACTGGGATGGACCGCTTGCAGTTTCCGGAATTGCCTGAAAGCGGGCCGGGCGATGATGCCCGCAAGAAGTGGATCCGGCTCAACCGGTTGATTTGTGACATTTGCGAGCCGCGGATCTCCAAGCGCAAGATCCGGACTGGACGGGATCTGGCCGACGCTTTGGGACGGCTCAAGGAAGGTCGTAAAGTGGCAAGGAAGATGCCCGCTTATGTCCGGGTGGTCTTGGCTTTGCTTGTGGTGTTGGCGGGGATCGGTTCGCAGCTCTTGATTGAGAAGCGTTGGGGGACCTATGTCATTGAGGGCAAGCGCGAGCCGTTGCCCCCCCGTTTTGTGAGAGTCAAGGTGCTCACGAGTCCGGCCGGGGCGGCGGTGTATGACGGGAGCGGGGAATTGTTGGGGTACACCCCGGCTACCCTGAGTGGGGTGGAACTCGACACCGAGCTGGAACTGCACCTCAAGGCGGCAGGTTATCGGGAATTGGTAGTGAAGCGCCCGGTCGTTGACGACGGGCAACTGGTGATGTTGATCAACGAGCAGCTGAGATTGTTTTCCCCGCCGGTCGGTGGCGAGGTCTGGTCTGATGCCTTGGGGAATCTTTATTTCCCGGTGTCCGAGCGGCGCCATCGTTCATCGGAGCACGTCTCCGAGGCGGATTGGAATTTGTTTCTGAAGGACACGAACCGGAAACTGAAGCCGGTGGTGTTCAAGCACGGTGGGCGAAACATCGTGGCGGTCCCCGAGGAATGGGCGGACGAGTTTGCGGAATGGCTGGAAGAACGCTGCCTGGAGGAGGGGTATTTTGCGGAGTATGTCGAGGATCAGCCCGAGCAAAACCGTCAGTTGGTGCCGGAATATGACTTGCGCTTCGAGGAGCGAAAACTACCAGAGGCGGCCAAGCAGAGCGGCCAGATTCTCCGGCCCTTTTATGTTCTCGTGCGTCCCATTCCCTACGGGAGATTGAGAGTCGATTCAACTCCTCCCGGGGCCTACATTTACCTCAACGGCATTCCGATGGGAGTGACTCCTTTTTACGAGGACAACATTGCACCGGGCGACATTGAGATCACGTTGGAGCTGGGTGGGATGAAGACCCGCACTGATAACGTCTTCTTGCCGGACGGGGAAGAAGTGAACCGAAAGTATCTCCTGGAGCCCAACAAGAGCTTGGTTCCGGGGCAGTCATGGACCAACAGCCTGGAGATGAAGCTGGAACCGTTGAGCGGTGAACTGAGTGTGTCGGCTTGGGAGACCCGGAGCGGTGACTTTCAGAAATTCCTAAAGGCGACCGGAAGGGATCAAGGCGACATTCTTCTCGATTCCGACCTTCGGGTCCCGGTGGCCGGCGTGAGCCGACCCGATTGCTTAGCTTTTTGTCAATGGTTGACGGCGCTAGAGCGGGACAATCCCAACCCTGATTTGAATCGAATCACCAAAGATTTTCGGTATCGCCTGCCTACCGACCGCGAGTGGAGTCGGATGGTGGGGCTGATTGAAGTGGGAGACAATATTCTAGAGCGGGAGCAGGAAAATCCTGGGGTGTTTCCGTGGGGGCAGGTTTTTCCTCCACCGAGCCGCTCGGGGAACTATGCCGATACCTCGGCGGTGCAATTTTTGGAAAACACCAAGATCATCGACGGCTACACCGATGGCTTTGCGAGGCTTGCGCCAGTCGGGAGCTTTCGCCCGAATATCCTCGGTCTGCATGATTTGGGAGGGAATGTCCACGAATGGGTGGGTGATGACTATCCCATTGACGGCCTCGGGATCTTACGAGGCGGGGGGTGGGAAAGTTCGACGCGGGAGCATCTTGAGTCGCAGTCCCGTTATCTGGTCTCGGAGGTGGAGAAGCAGGGGGGGCGTGCCTACGGATTCCGGGTGGTCTTGGCGAGAGAGCTTGACCTGATTCCGGATTCAGATGAAGAGTCGGGCGATGGTGACAATTGAAATAGATTATGAAGGGCAGCTTCGCTGTAGAGCCCGGCACCAGCCGTCCGGAGGAATAATTTCGACCGATGCCCCAGTGGACAATCAGGGAAGGGGGGAGAGCTTTTCTCCAACCGATTTGGTGGCCACCGCGCTGGCAACCTGTATGGCGACCATCATGGGGATCGCGGCCCGGGAGCGCGGCGTGGAACTGGCCGGTCTGCGGATGGTGGTGAAGAAGGAAATGGCGCCTGATTTACCCCGTCGGATCGGAGCCCTGCATGTTGAGATCGAGGTCCCCCTCGCCGAGGAGCACCCGGAGCGGAGAGTCCTCGAGAACGCGGCCCTGACCTGTCCGGTGCACCAAAGCCTCCATCCGGACATTGCGGTCAAGATTGCTTGGCGCTGGCAGGATTGACGCTGCTTGCAGTTGGATGCGAGACAAAAACGGCCATCCGCAGAGCAGATGGCCGCTGCCAAAGGGTTGGGAGGGGTGACTACTTGGGAATGTCGACCATCCCATAGTCGCCATCGGGTTTACGCCACACCACCGAGATGACATCGCGTCGGGCATTCGCAAAAACCACGAAAGGTCGCTCGGTGAGGTCGAGCTCGAGCACGGCTTCCTCCTTGTAAAGTTTGCGGAGACTGAAGGATTCCTTGTGAACGAAGAAGGGTTCGGGTTCCTCGGTTTCGTTCACCTCCTCGGGGAGGGTATCGAGGAAGTCGGCGCGATAGCTGCGTTCGTCGAGATAGCGGATGCTCTCCTCTTGGCGGGGAGTGCGGCGCTTGAGGAGTCGGGTTTTGTGTTTCCGCATGCGCCGCGCGATCTTGTCGATGGTAAAGTCGATGCTCTTATACATGTCCTCGGTTTCGGACGAGGCGTCGATGACGATGTGGTTGGCACAAAAGAGGATGATTTCGGCTTTGTGTCGTCGGCTCCCTTCGACATCGAGAATGGCCTTGGCCTCGATGATTCTCGGGTAGTCCAAGTGGATGCCTCCGATCTTCTCGATGGCGTACTGTCGGAGGGAATCAGTGACGTCCTCGTGACGCACGGTCACGGTGATTTGCGGGTCTACGTTTCTTGTTTGCATAATGAGATCGTAAAAAACTTTTCGACCCAAAATGTTAGCAGGACGGGGCGGTCTTCGCCACCTCTTTCGACACGAAATCTAGCCCTTGATTTCAAGGAGCATTTGGGCGTTGCCTGGGAACTTACGCATGAAAAAGAGGAGTCGTTCCATGGCTTCGGTGGGCTTGTGTCCCGCGAGGCCGCGTCGGACCAAGTGGATTTTGTTTAGCGAGAGATCGGGGAGGATGAGTTCCTCGCGGCGGGTGCCTGATTTGAAGATGTCGGCAGCGGGATAGACGTAGTGTTCGGCGATGCGGCGGTCGAGGACCAACTCCATGTTGCCAGTGCCCTTGAATTCTTGGAAGATGGCCTCGTCGGCTTTGGAATTGGTCTGGATCAGGGCGGTGGCAATGATGGTGAGAGAGCCTGCCTCGCGGGTATTGCGAGCGGCAGCAAAAAGGCGGCGGGGCATTTCAAGTGCTCCGGCCACGATGCCGCCGGATTGGTATCCGCGTCCCCGGCTGTTTTTGCTCCCGCCCATGTTGTTGTTGTAGGCGCGGGCGAGACGGGTGATGGAGTCCATCAGGATAAAGACATGTTGCCCGGCCTCGACCAAGCGCTTGGCGCGTTCCACGCAGAGCTCGGCGAGGCGACAGTGATTGCGGGGTGACTCATCATTGGAGCTGGCGTAAATCTCGGCATCCGGGAGTTGGCGTCGGAATTCCGTGACTTCCTCGGGTCTTTCATCGACGAGGAGGATCATGAGGTGGAGGTTGTCGGAATGTCGTTCCTCGACGGCTTGGGCCATATGGAGAAGGAGGGTGGTCTTGCCCGAGCGGGGTGGAGAGACGATGAGGCCTCGCTGGCCGCGTCCCACCGGGGCCATGAGGTCAACAATGCGGGTGGTGTAGCGGTCGGGGGTGGTTTCGAAGCCGATCTGCTTGGTGGGGTTAATCGCTTTGAGCTCCTCGAAGGCGGGGAGCTTGCGGGCCTCCGTCGGTTCCAGGCCGTTGACTGAGACAATGGTGGTCATTTGGGGGCCGCGGTTGCTGTCGCGGGCCTCGCCCTTGATCCAGACTCCGGGGCGCAGGCCGTGCTTGCGGGCCAGATCGGGAGGGACAAAAACGTCTTCCTTGCGTTGTTCGAAGTCATGTTCCGGCTTGCGGAGAAACCCAAATCCCTTTGGAGCCATCTCGAAGAGGCCGTCGACGGCCACGGGATCTCCGGTAAACTCGAGGGGTTTGCGTTCGCGCTGGTCTTCGCGGGGACCGTATCCACGGACCCTTCCTTGGCGCTGGCCGCCACCTCCGCGGTTGCGATTGCGGTTGCGATTACGATTGCGGTGCCGGTTTTGGCCTTGGTTTGCGTCTCCCTTGTCAGTGGTTTGCTGAGGGCCGGAGTTCGCGTGATCGGAATCAGGAGGAGTCATGGTGAGATTGGGAAAGGGGTCGATTCCGCTGGGCGGGCCGAGCCGGGGCGATCTGAGATCGTCCGGGCCTGAGTTTAGCCTTGGCAGAGGTCGCCCGGGAGTCGCAGGAGGACCGGGACGGAACACGCCGTGGGGCTGTCAGCGACAAATTCGGGGGACTCCCGACGGAAAATCAGGGAAGGGGAGCGGTTGCCGTGGAATCACAACAACCCACCGGCGGCAGGGTGTGCGGGAATGTCCACGAAATCAACGATTTTTTCAGAGGGGGGAGGAAATGAAACTTTCCTTGGTTTTCCCTTGACGAAGAAGGGGAGTTTTTTAGTTTCCGCCGCCCGACGAACCGAATTGCAAAATCATGCCACGCGATATTATCATTCTGGAGTGCACCGAGGCCAAGGCCGAGGGCAAACCCACGTCCCGCTACACAAGTACACGCAACAAGAAGAGCCTGAGAACTCCAGGCCGTCTTGAGAAGAAGAAGTATAATCCTTTCCTGAAGCGCCGCACCCTGCACCGGGAGCTTCGTTAATCACTCTCGTTCTACCTTATTTTCCTCATGTCTGAGCCCAAGACCATCCAGCGTCGGATTAATTTCCGCAAACACAACAAGGCAATGACGACCAAGCGTCTTGATTTGCCATTCGAAAAAATCAGCTACCACAATCCCGAGATTCTCGCCAAGTTCACCACCGAAACCGGTCGTATTCTTCCGCGAAAAGTCACCGGAGTCTCCGCTAAGATGCACCGGGCGATCACGCGCGAGATCAAGCGGGCTCGGGCGGTCAATTTGCTGCCGTAGCTGGAGACTTCATTCGGTTTTCGTCTTTCAAGCCCGCCCGGACAGCGCCGGACGGGTTTTTTCGTGGGGGAGGTTGGTCGGAATGCGTTGGATGGCCATCCGGATTGCTCCTGATCATGATGAGCGATTCTCGCTTGTCGGCTTCGCGGCTTTCACCCACAGTGCCGCGGACATGCGGTATTTCCTTTCCCTGATCGGGTTGTTCTTTGTTCTTTGTGGGACTTCTTTGGCGGCCAGCGAGTCTTCGGCTTCGGCAGCGGAAGAGGTGAAGAGCTTCGGCGAGGCGCCGGACGAGTGGATTGATCGGGAAATCGGACCGTATCTTGACCGGGTGACCGGCAAGGTCTTTTACGGGGTGACGATTGCCACCGACAACGCCGGAGAGCCGGTGAAGCTCCCGGTCGTGGTGGTGTGGCTGGGGTTGGCGGCAGTCATTATCACGGTTTACTTCAAGTTCCTCAACCTTCGCTCTTGGAAGCTGGCGGCCCGCACCGTCGCAGGAAAGTACAGTTCCAAGGATGACCCGGGTGAAATCACCCACTTTCAGGCCTTGTGCGCCGCGCTTTCGGGGACGGTTGGTCTTGGAAACATCGCTGGAGTGGCGATTGCCATCGGGGCGGGTGGACCGGGTGCCACTTTTTGGATGATTTTGATCGGGCTCTTTGGAATGACTTCGAAGTTTTGCGAATGCACGCTGGGGGTGAAGTATCGCACGATCGAGAACGGAAAGGTTTACGGAGGACCGATGCAGTATCTCAAGAAAGGCCTGGCCGAGAAGAATCTGGGGATGCTGGGGGTGATTCTGGCCGGGGTTTTTGCTTTTCTGTGCATCGGTGGGTCGTTTGGTGGCGGGAACATGGTTCAGGCCAACCAAGCCTGTGACCAATTGGCTGGGGTGCTTGGCGAAGATTCTTTTCTGGCCCAGAATCGCTGGGCCTTCGGGGTCATCATGGGGGTCACGGTCGGGTTGGTGATTATTGGTGGAATCAAGAGTATCGCCACTGTCACCGCCACCTTGGTGCCCTTCATGTGTGGCATTTACATGCTCGCCGGGATCTTCGTGATTGCCGTCAATATCGGAGAGGTTGGCACGGCCTTCACCGTGATCTTCAAGGGGGCTTTTGCTCCCGAAGCGATTGGCGGCGGGGTGATCGGCGTGATGATTCAGGGGATGAAGCGAGCCACGTTTTCCAATGAGGCGGGGATCGGGTCGGCTCCTATTGCCCATTCGGCGGCCAAGACCAAGTTTGCGGCCAGCGAAGGGATTGTGGCCTTGCTAGAGCCCTTCATCGACACCGTGGTGGTGTGCACCACCACGGCCCTGGTGATCATTATGGCCGGGACATACGATACCCCGGGGATCGAGGGGGTGGCCATGACTTCGGAGGCCTTTGGCTCGGTCATTTCTTGGTTCCCCATCATCCTCACGGTAGCGGTCATTCTTTTTGCCTTTTCGACCATGATCTCGTGGTCCTACTACGGGGTTCAGGCATGGAGCCATCTGTTTGGTCACAGCACGCGGGCGGAGTTGACCTACAAGGTGATCTTCTGTCTCTTCGTGGTGCTGGGAGCTTCGCTGGGAATGCAGAAAGTCTTCGATTTTTCGGACGCGATGATTTTTGCAATGTCGGTGCCCAACGTCATTGCGATGTATCTTCTCATGCCCAAGGTGAAGGACGAGTATGTGCGATACCTCGAGCACACCCAAAGTGAGGATGCTTCCTAAGCGATGGCACGGCAATACCAGCTCAACAAAGGCCCCCGCAAGGGGGGCTCGGGCATCGACTACGAGGCCGAACTCAATGAGCAACAATATGCGGCGGTGAGTTCGCCCCCGGGACCGGCCTTGGTCATCGCGGGAGCCGGTTCGGGTAAAACGCGGACCCTGACTTACCGGGTGGCCTACTTGCTCGACCAGGGGGTGGATCCACGAAGCCTGCTGCTGCTCACCTTTACCAACAAGGCGGCGCGCGAGATGATGGAGCGGGTGCGCGAACTCGTCCCGATGGATCTCAGCGAGCTTTGGAGCGGCACCTTCCATGCCATCGGGAACCGCATTCTCCGCCGCCACGCTGAGGAGGTCGGCCTGACCCGTTCCTTTTCCATCATGGACCGTGACGATCAGAAGTCGCTCCTCAACACAGTGGTGGCAGAGTGCGAGATCGATACCAAGCAGCGCCGTTTCCCCAAGGCCGACGTCCTCATTTCGATCTTTTCTCTCGTGGAGAACACCGGAGTGGCCCTGGAGAAGCTCCTGCAAGAACGCTATCCCTACTTTGAGGAGTGGGCCGAGGATCTTGCGAAGGTGGGTAGTGCCTACACCGCCAAGAAGCTAGAGACCAACTCGGTGGATTTCGACGATCTCCTCATTTTGCCGCTGAGGCTCTTTCAGCAGAACGAGGAGGTCGGCGCGCTTTATCAGAAGCGTTTTCATTACCTCTTGGTCGATGAATATCAGGACACCAATGCGGTTCAGAGCGAACTTATTCACCTCCTCGCCGGCCCGGAAAACTCGGTGATGGTGGTGGGGGATGATGCGCAGTCGATTTACTCGTGGCGGGGCGCGGACATGGAAAATATCCTCTCGTTTCCGAAGCGGTATCCCAACGCCAAGGTGTTCAAGATCGAGACCAACTACCGCAGTGTCCCCGAGGTCCTCAGTCTCTCCAATGCCGCGATTTCGGCCAACCAAAAGCAGTTCGAGAAAAATTTGCGGGCGGTGCGGACGGGTGGGGTGATGACGCCGGCCCTCGTTCCGCTTGAGGATCCACGGTCGCAGGCCGAATTCGTGGCCCAGCGGATGCTGGAACTACGTGATGAGGGGATCGAACTCAAGGAAATGGCGGTTCTTTACCGTGCCCACCACCAGAGCCTTGAGGTGCAAATGGAGCTGACCTCACGGGGCATTCCTTTCGAGATCACGAGTGGGTTGCGTTTTTTTGAACAAGCCCACATCAAGGATGTGGCGGCTTTTCTACGCTTTGTGACCAATCGTCGTGACGAGGTGAGCTTCAAGCGACTTTGCCTGATGCTGCCCGGAGTGGGCGCGGCGACTGCCAACAAGCTCTGGCAATCCTGGTTGAAGCTGGGAATTTCGCGCGAGGAAGCCCCTCCGCCGTCTTTTTCCAAACTGATGCTCGGATTTTCGGTCCCTGCCAAGGCCCGTAAGGACTGGGAACAGCTGTGTTACACCCTCGATGAACTGGTGGTCGACGGTGGCTATGTCCCGCCGTCCGAAATGATCACCAGCATCCTCGAGGGAGTGTATGACGAGTTCATGAAGGCGAGTTTTGACAACTACGAGAACCGTCGACAGGACATCGAGCAACTGATCATCTACGCAGAACCCTTCGATGACATCTTTGAGCTGCTCGGCCAGCTCTCGCTCATGAGTTCGGTTGATGGGGATCCCTCGGGTCGGCAGGCCGATCCGGACGAGGAAAAGGTCTGCCTTTCGTCCATTCATCAGGCCAAGGGGTTGGAGTGGAAGGTGGTGTTCCTGATTTGGATGACCGACGGGATGTTTCCCAATGGGCGGGTTCTTGAGACTGATGACCTCGACATGTTTGAGGAGGAACGTCGGCTTTTCTACGTGGCCTTGACCCGGGCCAAAGATGAACTTTATCTCACCTACCCCCAGATCAACCCGAAGAGTTACAGCGGAGATATCATCACCCGGCCATCGCGCTTTTTGGATGACTGCCCTGAATCCCTGTTGGAGACTTGGGAAGTGGGTTCTGCATGGTAAGATGCCGATACAAAAGGGCAATTGCGGTCGGGAAGTGACTTGCTAGTGTCCGGGCCAACGCCATCATGACTCGCCTTTTGCGCTCTCTTCTTTTCCCGATTCTGGTCATTTTCTTGCTGACCCAGTGTTCCAGTGGGCCTTTGGGGTTCCGGAAAGGGGGGCGTGATGGGGTCCTCGCGCGTTTGGGGTACCGTGCTGTCCCTCTGCAGAAAATCCGAGGCGATGTGCGGTTTTCCGGGGTCTTCAAGGTCAATGACCTGCCCATGCGTTTTCTGGTCGATTCCGGAGCCAATAGCACGGATGTCGATGCCAAGCTGGCCCGGCAGGCCGGCTTATTGGTGGACCGGAGGGTGAGGGTGGTGACCCGGGGCGCTCTTGGTCGGGAGGTTTCGAGTGGTCGGGGGTATGGGACCCTGCAGATCGGGCCGATGTATACCCGAAGTTTTCCCTTCACCATTGCTCCCAGCACTAGCAAGAAGACTTCGACCAGTAGCTATGCCGGACAGGTTGGGCTGGATGCTCTTTTGGCGATTGGTGCCTTGGTGGATGTTCCCGGGGAAAACTTGTGGGTTCCCGTAAGTTCGTATTGGGAACCGGCCAAGCCTCGGAGCTTGGGAGAACGCGACGGGTTGGGGCGCCAGGTGCTGGGGCTTGAGAAAGCCGGTCGGCTGCCTCATCTCATCCTGCGTGGCACCCTGGCCGGAGAGCCGGTGACTTGGGTGGTCGATACCGGTGCCGAGATCTCGGTGATGGCCGCAGAGAGCTTCGACCGCTTCGGCTTGCCAAGCCGGACTACCAACTCCCGCATGATCGATGCCTCCGGGGATCGGATCGCCCTTCGGCAGGCCCGTCTTCAAGACGTGACCTTTGGCAATGTTCGAGTGGCGCTCTTTGAGATTGCGATTGCCCCGCTGGGTCCGGTTCGCCGGTATTTCACCGATGCCCGGGGGCGGCCGGTCGATGGGATTCTTGGCATGGACTTTCTGACCACGGGGCATGCTCTCCTCGATACCGGTTCTGGCTTGATTTACCTTGGTAAGCCGTAGGGTCGGGAAATTTTGGAAAAAGGCGTGAGCTCCCGATTTTTTCCGGCCAAGCTAAGCCATGGTTTTCGCTCGTTTACTGGCGTTCGTGGGTTTGGCCATCAGTCTCATCCTGGTGGTGATGAAGGCCACTGGAAAAATCACCTCGGTGGTCGGGTGTGGAGGCGAGGGAAGTTGTGCCGAAGTGCTGGGTTCACAGTGGTCCCAGTGGTTTGGGATTCCGGTGAGTTGGTTTTCGCTGGTTTTTTATCTGGGCCTTCTGGTGCTGACCTTTCGGCCGCCCGGACGGGTCTTGGCGGGTGCGGCGTGGCTTTTGCTTGGCGCGGCGGCCTGGTTCATGGGACTGCAGTTTTTTGTTCTTGAGGCTTTTTGTCCGTGGTGTCTTGCGACTCATCTCTCGGGCTTGGCGTCGGCGGTGCTCATTTTCTGGAAGGGTGGGTTTTGCCGGAAACCGATCACGGTTTTGGTGCCCTTGGGCTTGCTCGGAGTGCTGGCTGCCGGGCAGATCTATGGTCCCAAGCCCAAGACATACGAAGTGACCAACGAGGAGCGAATTGCAGAACGGAAGGAGGTGAAGGTCCAGATCGCCGGAGCGGGTCGGGTGATTACTTTCAAAGGGCCCAGCGGAAAGGTCGTCAAGACGTATCGGCTGGGGTCCGTTCCCTTGTTGGGATCGCCTGTGGCTCCACATGTGCTTGTGAAGTATTTTGACTACACCTGCGCATCTTGCCGGGACATGGAGGGTGATTTGGAGGCTCTTATCGCGGCTTACCCGGGCCAGATCGCGGTCATCGTTTTGCCCACTCCGCTCAACCGGTCGTGCAATCCTTATTTGAAGCCCGGCGTTCCCGATCATGCCCGGGCTTGTGAATTTGCCCGTTTGGCCTTGGCGGCTTGGCAGGCGTCACCGGCATCCTTCCCCGAAGTGCACGAACTGCTCTTCGAACGGCCGATCCAGACTGTCGAGAGCGCCCAGAAGAAGATCGGCGAGATCGTGGGGTCGGAGAGACTGGAGGCTGCCCTGGCGGACCCCACGGTCGAGGAGTTGCTCAAGGCCAATCTCGAGGACTACCGTTCCCTCTCGGCCGTTAATGCAAAGATGCCCAAGCTGGTGATGAAGGGGGCGAGAACGATGCACGGGCTCGCTTCCTCCACTGAGCGCTTCATCGAATTCATCGTCACTACTCTGGAAATCCGCTAGATCGTTCGAGAGGGCATTTGCGTGAAAGGTCTGGGTTTGCTAGCGTCTCCCCATGAGCGAGCGGACGGTCGAGGTGAAGCATCTTTTCGTTTCTCCCGGACATAATTACTACGGTCGCCACGGAAAGGGGTCGGAAAGCCACGAGATCGTCGATCGCGATGAGATTGAACTGGTGGCAGGACGGGGGGTTACCGGGGACCGCTTTTTTGATTACAAGCAGGATTACAAGGGGCAGGTGACTTTGTTTGATGATGCGACTGTTTCAGCGGTTCGGCAGGTGTTCGACCTTCCGGAGCTTTCGGCAGCAGCCTTCCGAAGGAATGTCGTGACCAACGGGGTGGAGCTCAATGACTTGATCGGGAAAACCTTTGACCTCGGTGAGGTCGTGCTTTCGGGAAGCGAGGAAGCCCGGCCGTGTTACTGGATGGACGAAGCCTGTGCCCCGGGCGTGGAGGAATTTCTGAAGGGGCGGGGCGGCTTGCGTTGCCGGATCGTTCGCGGCGGGGTCCTCCGGAAAGGGGAAATGACGCTCAAAACCAAGAACAACGATGACCTCTGAAGGGATGAGATACGGAATGCTCGGGGTAGACCATTCGACCACCGATGAGAAGCTCGCCAAATACAAGGGCGTGGTCAGTTGGGATTACCTCAGTGGTCCGCAGAAGAACGGGGTCCTTTATTTTGTCGGCCCCGGTTTGGCGCTCGAGGAAGTGGGCGTGGCGGTGGTCCGGGATGAGTCCGATCAAGTCAAGGCCTGGCTCAAGTCCGGCGACCTGGTTCTCCTCGAAGAAATCCACGCTGCCCAATGGCAGGGAAGTGATCAGGAGTTCGAGGCTTTGGTGGTGTCGCCTTTTGTCTTTTGCCGTCCCCTTTCCTGACATGCTTGCCAAGGCACAAGTCGCAGAAGTGCTCGCGGAGCATGGGCAACCGGCCTATCGGGCGGGTCAGATTCTCGACTGGATCTACCGCAAGCGAATTCGATCTTGGGATCAGATGAGCAATCTCCCGGAATCCCTGAGGTCAGGCTTCGCGCGGGACTTTCCCTTGCGTCCGCTGACGTATTGTCTGACCAAAGGGTCTCGTGACACCACGCGAAAGTATCTCCTCGAGCTCCCCGATGGACGGTATGTCGAAACCGTCCTCATCCCGGCCTCGCCCGCGCTCTACGGGGAACGTTCCGACCGCCATACCCTCTGCGTATCGTCGCAGGTCGGTTGTGCCTACGGCTGCCGTTTCTGTGCCTCGGGGCTCGACGGCTTTACCCGTAACCTGACGGCGGGCGAGATTGTGTCGCAAATCATCATGGCAGAGGAGCTTTCCGGCGAGAAAGTCAATAATCTTGTCTTCATGGGGATGGGAGAACCGCTGGCCAACTTCCGGAACCTCTCGACCGCTTTGGAAATCATTACTGCGGACTGGGGGCTCAACATCGGGGCTCGCCGCATCACCGTCTCCACTTCGGGACTCGTGCCTCAAATCAAGAAGCTTGCGGAAATCCCCCAGCAAATCCGCCTCGCGATTTCGCTGCATGGCCCCGACGACGAAACACGAGACCAGATCATGCCAGTCAATCGCAAGTATCCGATCGAGGAACTCTTCGGGGCCCTTCGTTTTTGGAATGGGCGCAAGAAGCAGAAGATCACTCTGGAGTATATTCTCATCGATGGCGTGAACGCCAGCCCTGGTCACGCGGCTTTGCTTGCCAAGCGGGCAGCTTCGATCAAGGCCAAGGTCAACCTGATCCCTTACAATACCGTCGATGGCTTGGCTTGGAAACGACCGGGGGACCGGGCTTGCCGGGCCTTCCAGCGCGTGCTTACCTCAGTCGGCGTGCCCGCCACCCTGCGACTGGAAAAAGGACATGATATCGATGCCGCTTGCGGTCAGCTCCGCCTCAAGAAGGAAAGAGGGCTTGCCACCGATTGATCGTCATCCGTTGACAAGGCGG
>JALQTQ010000061.1:0-4321 GCA_023263995.1 Akkermansiaceae bacterium
CTGATGGTGCGGGGGGCACTGTGGGATTGAACGGCAACTCCTTCCGGGAGCTCATGCGCGAGGAAGTCGATATCGCATCCGAGATTCGAGCGGGCGATGTTCGGCACGATGGCCAGTCGGTTGCCGCGGGGAATTTCGATCATCTTGTGCTTCTGGGTATCGACCCGGTCGGCCTTGGGAAGGGTGAGAGAGAGCTCGGGTGCCCGGTTTTGGATTTCGATGCGGTAGGTATAATCGGGGCCACCCCGGCTCAGCTGGTCGCGGATGTTGACGAGATATTCGCCGTCGGCCGGGACTTCGAACTCGTATCGGCTGTCCGGATCGCCACCGGTGCGGTCGTCATTGCCGCCGAGGTATTTGTTGTCGGCCGCCTGACGGACGGAAATCACGCTGTCGAGCGGGGAGCGCAGGCTGCGGGCGAGGACCTGAAAGATGAGGCGCTCACCCTTCTTCCCTCGAAAGCGGAAGTAGTCGGTCTGGTCGGGTTCGGAAATGATACCGTGGAAGGCAAAGGGAGCAGCCGGAGGGTCGGTCAGGGGAAGAGCCTCCTTGTGATTTTGGTTGGGGCCTGATTCGTTGAGGAAATCGACGGATGAGACGTGGACGGGGTTTCCCGAAGGGGAGCTTTGTTCCTGATCGGTGATAAAAGCCGAGAAGGGCGTTGGAGGCACCTTGATCTTGCTCATGAGAGGCCCCCGGGCATCACCTTGAAAGGTGAATTCCACTTCCGAGCCTGGTTTGGCAGCAGGTGGGTAGACCGAGCGGGGACGTGGGAAGGTGCCAATATGGAGGCGGTATTGCGAGTCCGGGTTGCCCTCGTAGGAGGATTCGCGAATTAGGATGGTGTAGGGGCCATCCTCGGGAACGACGATCGAGGCGGCGCAGTCCCGTTTCAGAAGGGGCGAGTCATCGCTGACCGCAAGCTCAAAACGATTGGCGTCGAGAATGGCAACGTAGGGATCGAACATCACGCGACCGAGGCGCATTGCCTCGACCTCGACCGAGAGGCGTTGGCCCTTTTGGCACTGCACGCGGTAGTAGTCGGCATCCTCCCGGTCGGCTACCCCCTGCACGGTGCTGTTGAGCGGAACGTCCTGAGGAGTGCCGAAGGTATCGTTAAGATCGCGGCGCCGGTCGTTGACGGTTTCGTAGGCCTCCATCACGGTGGGGAACTGGCCGACCCAGAAGGTCCTCATGTAAGTCACTCCGCTTCGGCAGCGAAGGCGCATGGGGTGTTCTCCGAGCGCGCAATCGGGGGCAATGGAAATGACCGCCCGGGCGCTCTTCGGGTCGGGTCCTTTGGTGAGGGCTTTGACCGTAATACCGGGTTCATAGAGGAGGAGCTCGACCGGTTCGAAGAGGCGGTCCCCGATGAGGGTGAGTTCCACTTCAGTGCCGCGCTGCCCGCCGCGGGGCTCGATTCGCGAGAGGTCCGGGCTGAAGGCGTGGGCGGTGAGAGCGCCAACGAGGAGGAGAATGAGCAGGCGTGCCATCGCTAGAATCGGGCTAGGCTTTCTTGGCGAGAATCTCATCCAGAACCCGTCCCCCATCCACGATTTCGATGGGGCGATCTCCGGGGGACATCAATTCCTTGTCTCCGGTGATGCCGAGTTGGTTGTAGACGGTCTGGGCGAGGTCTTCAATGCCGACTTTGTCCTCCTCGGGTTCGCCGGCCAGGGAGTCGGAGCTCCCGTGGACGAGACCGCGGTGAACCCCGCCCCCTGCCAAGCCGATTGAGAAGACGCGGGGCCAGTGGTCACGGCCACCGGTCCCATTGATTTTCGGGGTGCGGCCGAATTCCGAAGTGACCATCACGAGGGTGGAATCGAGGAGACCTCGCTCATCGAGATCGGAGATCAGGGTCGCGATGGCTTGGTCGACCGGAGGGAGATTCTGTTCGATTCCATTCTTGATGTTGTCGTGGTGGTCCCAGCCACCGGCGGTCAGGGAGACAAAGCGGGTCCCAGCTTCGACGAGGCGGCGGGCCAGGAGCATCCGTTGCCCCGGGGTGTTCATGCCGTAGCGCTGGCGAACCGCTTCGGGTTCGGCCTTCAGATTGAAGGCTTCGCGGGCTTCTTGGGAGGAAATGAGCTTGTAGGCGTGGTCGTAGAAGGCATCCATCGAGTCGAGGGCGTCTGATTCCTCCAACGACTTGAAGTGGTGATCGACCGCTTCCAGCAGTGAGCGCCGACGATTGAAGCGTTCTTCGTTGACGCCGCCCGGCAGGTTGAGGTCTCGGACTTGGAAATCACCGCGTGAAGGTTCCGAGCCGATGGCGAAGGGGCCGAATGCCGAGGAAAGATATCCGGAGTTGGCAAACTCGTTGGGAACGCTGGGAACACACACATAGGGCGGGAGGTTGTTTCGAGGGCCGAGTTCGTGGGAAACCACCGAGCCCATCGAGGGGAAAGCGAGAGCCGGAGAAGGGCGGTAGCCGGTGAACATGTTGTGGGTCCCACGCTCGTGGGCAGCCTCACCGTGGGCCATCGAGCGAATGATGGTCATCTTATCGGCGACTTTGGCCGTTTCCTTCAGGTTCTGACTGAACTTGATCCCTTTGATCGAGGTATTGACCGTTCCGAAGGGGCCGCGATATTCGGTGGGGGCGTAGGGCTTGGGATCCCACGATTCTTGGTGCGCCAATCCGCCCGGAAGGAAAATTTGAATGACCGACTTGGCGACTCCCTCGCGGGTCTTGTAATGCTTTTGCTGAGCGTTGGCTTCCATCCTCAGGAACTGAGGCAGGGTCAGGCCGAGGCCTCCGAGAAGACCGACGTGCAGAAAGCCGCGGCGTGAGAAGTCATTGGAGAAAGGATTTCCGGGGCAGGGGTTTTTCATGAGAGGAAGTTTGGAACAATTTGGTTACGGGAAGTAACGACTTCTTTAATCAAATTTAGACAAAAAATCAGCGGGCTGATGCCATGAGGGATGAGGAGCCCTTCGCGTGAGCATGGTCCAGTTCGCCGTTGACCGTGAGGTGACTCAAGTCGTTCTTTATCAGGATTTTTAAGAGATTTCCCAAGAGGCCAGGGACTCCGTCTTGGAGAACGGGCGATCCGACAGGTGGCTGAGGTCTATTAGGGTTTTTGATGGCAGGAACTCCAGTGCATAAGACCTCGGGGCCAGAACTGGTTTTCTCTCACGAGATTGGCGGCGGCAGCAACGACCATCCTTTCTCAGAAGACTTCGGAGTCGACAAGGCTGGTCTTATCGTGCGAGCGCGGATGAAATCTCAGTAACTCCGTCCCCAGATGGCGCGTGAGCGGGTGGGGGTGCCGGTGAGGAAACAGGGTGCCTCTGGTTCGTCCTGCTGGTCGAGGGGAAGACAGCGGATGGTGATCTTCAGCCGTTTCGAGAGCTCTTCCTCTTCTTCGCGTGATCCCGCCCACGGAGTGATGAGCCATCCGGGGTTGTCGTTGGCTTCGTGCCAGTGTTTCTCAAAGTTGCTCAGGTCTTCGCATGGGGCGATGTGGGCATCCCGGAAGTCCCGGGCACGCTTGAGGAGTGATTGGTGGACGCTGTCGAGGAGTTCGACGACGTCGCGGAGAAATTCGTCCTTTTCGAGGAAGGACTTTTGGTGGGCTTGCTCGTCCCGGCGTTGCAGGCAGACCTTTCGCTCCTCAAGGTCGCGAGGACCGATTTCGATTCGCAGGGGGACGCCTTTCTTGACCCACTCCCATTTCTTGACGCCACCGCCGAGGTCTCGTTGATCGACGAGGACGCGGAGTGACTCTCCGCCGTATTTTTGTTCACGGAGACGGGTGGCCAGAGCTTGGCAGGCCTCGATGATGGCCTCGCGGGTCTCCTCCTTTGGAGTGATCGGAACGATCACGATTTGCTGCGGTGCGACTCGGGGCGGCAGGACCAAACCATCGTCGTCCGAGTGGGCCATGATGAGGGTGCCGACGAGGCGGGTGGAGACACCCCATGAGGTCGTGTGGACGTATTGCTCCTGATTTTCGCGATCGACGAAGGTGATGTTTTGGGCTTTCGCGAAATTCTGGCCCAGGTAGTGAGAGGTGCCGGCTTGGATCGCCTTCTTGTCCTGCACCATTGCTTCGACCGTGAGGGTTTTTTCGGCTCCCGGGAAGCGTTCGGCTTCGGTTTTTTCACCCATGATCACCGGGATAGCGAGAAGGTCGCGAAGGGCATCGGCGTAGAGGCGATGGATCATGTGGGTTTCGTCGAGAGCTTCCTCCCGGGTTTCATGGGCGGTATGTCCCTCCTGCCAGAGAAATTCCGCGGTGCGCAGAAAGAGTCTGGGTCGCATTTCCCATCGCATCACATTGGCCCATTGATTGATGAGAAGAGGGAGATCACG
>JALQTQ010000061.1:4331-14696 GCA_023263995.1 Akkermansiaceae bacterium
AGGCTGCCCCGATGATCGTTTCGGAGGTCGGCCGGATGACGTAGGGCTCGCTCAGCTTGCCGGTCGGAATCATTTTTGTTTTCCCGTTCTCGTCCTTTTCCGCCTCGAGACGATGGTGGGTGACCACGGCGCATTCGGTGGCGAAGCCCTCGGCGTGTTCGGCTTCCTTTTCGAGATAGGAAAGGGGAATGAGGAGCGGGAAATAGGCGTTCTGGTGTCCGGTCGCCTTGAATCGTCCGTCGAGGTCACGCTGAATCGCTTCCCAGATGGCATAACCCCACGGCTTGATCACCATGCACCCGCGGGTTTCGGAATTCTCGGCAAGGTCGGCGGCCCGGACGACCTGCTGATACCACTCGGGGAAGTTTTCGGAACGGGTGGGGGAAATTGCGGATTTGGGCTTTGCCATGACGGGCGGAGAATCGTGGAAAGCTCAGCGCAGGCAAAGCAAAAAGGCGGGGTTGAGGAGTCTCTTGCCTTTGCAGGGTGGTTTTTTTAGCGTTTCACCGTGCAAAGCGACCTTCGAGCGGTTCTTCAATATGTGCCGTCCTTTCGTGGAAAGGTTTTTGTCGTTCTTCTCGATGCGCAGCGAATGCCCGAGTTGGCTTTGGCGGAGGCCTTGTTGGATTTGCTCGCTTTGCAGCAGGTTGGGGTGAAGTTGGTGGTGGTCTCCACCGGAAGCGGAGAGGCCCGGGTCGACCAACGCCTCATTGACGGTGGCCACAAGTGGCAGGAAGCCCCCTTGCAAGTGGTGGCGGTGGAGGAGATTCTCCAGCGGGGGCAGTTGGCCCTCGTTGAAAGTCTGGGATGTGATCTCAAGGACGAGGGGTTGGTGGAATTCTGTCTTGGTCTGGGGGCCTTCAAGTTGATCATTCTGATGCCCCGACAAGTGGCAGGAGGAAATGCTCTCTCACGCGAAGCGGCCCGTCGCTGGAGTGGGTCGGACGCCTTGTTGCTGCATCGGGCAGCCGAGATTTGCGAGGCTGGGATCCCGCGGGTCCATCTGCTCGACGAGCGACATCAGGGCGTGCTCATGGACGAGTTGTTTTCCAACGAAGGGGTTGGGGTGATGGTGTATGCTGATGATTACCTCTCGATCCGTCCGATTGCTCCCGATGACATTTCGGAACTTCTCGCCATGGTGGGAAGATCGATGCGCGATGCCCACTTGGTGCCCCGGTCCTACGAGGAAATTGAGAATTTTCTCGATGATTTTCTGGTGCTAACGGTCGATGGAAACGTGGTGGGTTGTGTGGCCCTGCATCTCTACGATGAACCGCGGTGTGGGGAGGTGGCCTGTCTTTACGTCAAACAAAGCCATGGCGCACAGGGATACGGGCGGCGTCTGGTCGAAGCCGTCGAAGAACGGGCTCGCGGGCTGGGGCTTCCCATGGTTTTTGCCCTGAGTACTCGGGCGGTGGGGTTCTTCACCGAGACTTTGAATTACGAGATTTATGCTTTGGAGCGGATTCCGGCGGTCCGGAGGGAGAAGCTGCTTGCTAGCGGACGTCAGTCACTCGTGATCGGGAAAAGGCTCTGAAGCGCCGCAAACTACTTCACCAAGAGGTCCACGGAAAGTCGCTCGTGGGTGGCGTTGTCGAGGAGGAAGTAGTCCTGATGGCTGTCGCTTTTGCCAAAGTAAAATCGGTTGGCAGGGCCGTCGATGACCTCGGAGAGCGTGAGATTCCGGGTCACTTTCCCGGTTGAGCGGCCGTCGTCCGCGATTTCCTCAATCAGGACTGAGATTGTCAGGCTGGGGTCGGCCAAGCGGACTGACGCGTTTTCGGCCACCGGGCCGATCCACTTTTGGACCTCGATGTCGGTGAGTTTCTTGATGAGTTTTTCGGCCTTGTTGGTGTTGAGCAGGGAGGTGACGTCGACGGCTCCGCGGGTGGCGCTCCAAGGTTCGGGGGCATAGAAGTCGTAACTGAGTGCGAGAGTGGGTTCGCCGCGTTTCTGGATCTCGAGTCCCTTGATTTCGAAGCGGTTGATGTTCCAGAGCCGTTCGCCGCGCCAGTGGAAGGCTGCGAGTGGCATCAAGCCGAGTTGATCCGGTGCAATCTCGACGACATGAGGGGTGGGGCTGCCTTCCGGGTCAAGCTGGCTGGCAAAAAAGAGGCGGGATTTGGTTTGTCCGAGATGGAGTTCGCTCCCGTCGATTTCGATCACTGTCGGGCGGTCGAGGCCAAAGAGTTCCAAGCCGCTCGGGACGAGGTCGCTGTCGGTGGCGGGGGAGGCCACTGTTTTGAGTTCGGGGTGGGTTTCTCCTTTCTTCGCCGCTTCCCAGGCTTCCGGAGAGATTTCGATGACCCGACCCCGAGGAGAACGGCGAGCGTAGTATTTCGGAGTAAATGTTTCCCCGATGATGTGGGTGACCGGTTTGCCTTCGCGTGGGGTGATGGTGATCCGTCGGATGGGGCGGTCGAGGCCGTAATCCTCGGGAGAAGTGGCGGCATCGTTGGTAAACTGAATCACCTCGTTCTTGAAAAGGGACTCGAAGAAGTCGAAGACCTGCTTGGAATTGGCGGGGCCGTCGTAGGAGATCGCGAATTCTCCCGGCGCGTCCTCACGGGCGACGCGGGCAAACCAGCGCTCGGCCCGCTCGTGCGGGTCGGTTTCAAGGGAAAGATCGACGCGGCGGCCGGTGAAGTCTTGGAGGGTCACTGACTTGACTTGCCGCACGCTCATGGCGGTCATGTTGCGGCTACGCAGCGAATTGACATCGCGCGGTAGGCTGGCGAGTAGCGATCCCGGGCTGCGCGGGACGAGGAGAATGGCGTCGCGCTGTTTCGTCTTGCCATTCATGATGACGACCGGGACGACTTTGGCGTCTTCACTTTCGGGCGGGTAGAATAAGGCCGTCACCGGGTCGGCGGTGAAGGCTTCCGTCTGAAAGTATTCGAGACCGATACTGAAGGCGATGTTTTCAGGAAGCGGCGGGGGAAGGGCGAGGGAAGACTTGTCGACAACGGCTCCCGCCTGAAGCGCGGCGAGACCTTCGATCAGTCGCGGCATGGCCTTTGGGCTAGTAGCCAGTTGGTAGGGCTTTTCGATCTTCCACTCACTTTCCTTGGTGGAATTCTCGCGGCGCAAAGTGATTTCGGAGTTTTTCTCCTTCAGAGTGATGCGGGAAGCCAAGGTGGGCGAATGATAGAACAGTCGGTGGTCCCGGAAGAGGCGCAAGCCACCGCTGAAGAGGTCCCGCATCAGGACGGTGCGGAGGGCTGGGTTGGCGAAGTCGGCGCAGACGTAAAGGTGGTCTTTCAGTGCGTTCTCGGCCGGATGAATGATGAGGGTGGGAAAGCTTGGCGGCTTTTTGGTCGGGTCATCGGGTTTGAGCAGGGGGTCAAAGCTGCGCCAGCTGGTGTAGCGACCGATGCGGAAGTGGCAGAGGGAACGCCCTTTGGTATCAAAGAGTTGGACTTCGATGCGGTCTTTTTTGAGTCCGTAGTCGCTCATGTTTTCCACCTCGTCGCGATCAATGATCTCCTCGATCTGCAGTCGGGCGGCGAAATCGACGAGTGAGCGGATGGTGCGGGCGTCGGCATGATCCTGCCAAGGTTCCTTGAGCATCCAGGAGGTCTCCGTCTTAACGACCTCGGCACGGGTGCCATCATGGTTCAAAATTTGGATACGAGCGACCTCGTCGGGATGAAAGGTGTAAACCGTCGTTCCAGTCTCGAGCGGGGGTGAGCCGAACAGGAAGTCGAGATTCCCTTTGAGTTGCTGCATCACAGCAAGGAAACCCAGCGCGATGGTGAGCAGGGAGACCAGCAGGGTGGGCAGGATTTTCATTGGTACGGAGGATCAGGCGCGGCGGGCGTTCCATACAAACATCGCGACGAGGCGAAGGCCGGTGGGGAGGTAAAAGATGATGATGTTGGTGAGAAAGCCGACCTCTTCCTTGATCAGGTTGAGCTTCCGCATCTGGATGCCCCGGGGGCCGATGCCGATGAGCTCCTCGCGGCCGAGGAGCCAGTGGGTGGAGTTCTTGATGAAGTCGAGTTGTTCGTTGCCGAGGCGGCGCGGGTCGAGAAAGTCGCTGGTGGAGAGGACAATCATCTTGGAAATGTCGGGAGCGGTTTCGTCGGCGTTGGCATTGCCGCGGATGACGGCGGCACCGATGGAGAGGGGGCCGCTGTAGTCCGAGTCCGGATCGTATTGTGGGTTGGGATTTTTGTAGTTGGTTTCTCCCCAGAAACCGTCACCGGCTTCAACCAGGCTGTAGGCTTGGATTCGCTTGGCGGCAAGGTCCTCGGCTCCTTCGCGGACTTCCAAGCTCCCGACGCGTCCATCGAAAGCGGCGGACTTCAGCTCGAGACTGCCGTTGACCCCGAGGCCCGCGCCTGCGGTGAAGGTGGCGAGGACCTGGCTTTCGGTGCGACCGTTGCGGGTGCGGATGATGCGGTCATCGCGGGGGCTGACTCCATTCTGGCGGAGAAAAGCATGGAGATTGATCGGGGCCGGGTTGGGAGCGAGGTAGGCGATGATCGCCGAGGAAGGCCGATTCCAATAATTTCGGAGGACCTCAATCTCCGCGGGCTCGAAGTCGTATTCGGGGGCCACGATGACGAGTCCTTCAGCGTCTTCCGGGATCGCTTCGACCTGGGAAATCTTGAGTGCGCGGAGGAGGATGTTTTGTTTCAGGAAGGCTTCGGTGATGACTTGCAGAGGGGACCCGGAGGTGTTGATCTCAAGCTCGCTCTTATCTTCGATCAGATACATGATCCGCGGTTCGCCCTCGACAGCGGACTGGATCATCGAGGAAATGAGATCCTCGTCCTGATAGCCGACGACGCGGCGTTGCTTGTTGGCGTCCGTCCGGCTGACCAGCATTTCGCTTACCGGAAGGTAGCGAAGGTGGCTGGCCACTGAGGCGGTGGGCTCCACCGAATTGGCATCGGCCCCGGTCCGGGCATCGATGATGAAGATGTCTTCTTCGAAGAGCTTGTCGGCGAGGAGGTCTCCATAGTTGTTCTGAACCTCGAGGGCGCGATTGCCGTCCCTGATCGGGTCGAGAGACTCCACCACCACCTTGCCGCCGGAGAGGCGCTCGTATTCATCGATCACCGGGCGAAGGCGCGCGTAGTGCGGTGAGGTGTTTCGAATGGCCGCGATGAGCTTGACCGGTTGAGGGCGGGTTTTGATCGCGTCCGAGACGAGGAGCTTGCGGGTCGCCTCCGACAAACTGAACTGGTTTTCTTCAGTAAGGTCGCGGCGACTGTGATAAGTGATGGCGAGGTAGTAGATGAAGACCAGCGACAGGAAACCAAACAACAGTTGCAACACAGACCGCAGTCCCAATCCAAGTCTTTTGATCGGACGAGGGGGCGGAGCCATTTCGTAGTTCGAGGTGGTGGGATCGGAATCAGCCATGGTGGGAGGGGATCAGGGCTTCCAGCGTCGGAAGTCGAGGAGGTGATAGGTGACCAACAAGACGAAGGCAGTGGTGGAGAGATGGTAGGCGATCGGGCGGGTATCGATGAGCCCTCGGGCGAGATCCTGCATGTGGTTTTGCGACGAGAGGAAATCGAAGAAGGGCGCGGCGTCGAGCTGACTGGTGTATTGGCTTGGGATCAGACCCAAAAGGAAGTGAACCAGAAGGAGCCCGACACAGACAACCCCGGCGATGATCTGGCTTGAGGTCAGAGCAGAGGCCAGACACCCGAGGGCGGTAAAGAGCAGTCCCATGAGAGCGATGCCGGTCATGGCTCCCCCGACTTCAGCCCAGGTGAAGGGAGGCGGAATGTCGGTGAGGCTGGTAAAGAGGAGGAAGTGGATGAGGGCTGGAATCCACAGAAGGGCAAAGGTGGTGTAGGCCGCGCCATATTTAGAGAGGACGACCTGCCACGTCCGGACGGGCGCGGTGAGGAGTCCCTCCAGGGTCCCTGAGCGGGTTTCTTCCGAGAAGAGACGCATCGTCAGAACCGGAAAGAGGAAAATAAAGTAAAACCAGAAGAACGGAGAATTGAAATTGAGAAAGACGAGGCTTTCGGGTTGGGCCTGATCGCTGAAGTTCTTGAGGGTTGCGGTCAGGATCAGGCCTTGCATCAGGGCGGCAAAGGCGAGGATCAGCCAGCCGAAGGGACTCAGGAAGTAGGCCCGCAGCTCTTTCAAAAAGAGAATCCGAAAAATACGCATGTCAGTGGTGAGGGTCAGTCCTTGCGGGTCAGTTCGACGAAGACCTCTTCGAGGGTGCCGGATTTGCGGCTCAACGAGCGGATGGGCCAGTGATGTTCCTGGGCCAGTTGGCCGAGTTTCAGGCGGGTGTCGGTCTTGGGCGCGGCAAAGACGGTGAAGCGGTTCCAGCCGTTGCTCATCGATTCCCCCACCACGCGGGTCACTTCATCGAATTGTGCGATCAGTGGTTCGACCTCGTTCTTGTGGGCTTTGAGCTCGATGCTGACGCGTCCAGCTCGACGCATCGAGTTGACCAAGTTTTCTGGGGTGTCGGCAGCCTTGATTTTTCCGCCATCGATGATCACCACCTTGTTACAGGTCATTTCCACCTCGCTGAGAATGTGGGTGGAAAGGAGGATGGTGTGTTTTTCACCGAGGTTTTGGATGAGCTCGCGGATCGCGCGAATTTGATTGGGGTCGAGACCGTTGGTCGGTTCATCGAGAATGAGAAGGTCGGGGTCGTGGATGAGGGCGTCGGCAAGACCGACCCGTTGGCGATATCCTTTGGAGAGGGTCTTGATCATCTTTCGGCGAACCGAGGTGAGGCCACAAATCTCCATCACTTCTCCCAATCGCTTACGAAGTGAGCCTCCCGCGAGCCCGCGCAGCGCGCCCCGGAAGCGCAGGTATTCGCGCACCCTCATGTCCGTGTAAAGGGGGACATTCTCGGGCATGTAGCCGATGTCTTTGCGGACCTCGAGAGATTCCCGGAAGATGTCCTTCCCGGCGATCCGGCCTGCGCCGGAGGTCGGTGGCAGGAAGCCGGTCAACATCCGCAGGGTGGTGCTTTTCCCGGCACCATTGGGTCCGAGAAAGCCCACGATCTCGCCGCGGGCGACTTCGAAAGATATCTGGTCGACCGCCTTGTGGCGGCCATAGCTTTTACTGAGAGAGGAGATCTCGATCATGCGATTTTTTTGGAGAAGATCGTCGGTGCGGGTTGACTCCCGAAGTTGTGGGGATTACCTAACGGCAATGTTCGGAGCGATCCAAGCCCGAATGTCGCGGTCTCGTGATTAACGTCGTCCCCATTCCAAAATGTCTTCCCACATCTCGCCCCGGCTGAATGCTGCTCTCTTGGACGAAAAGTACCTCCAATGGTGTTCTGATCCCCGGTCCGTTGACGACCACTGGGCCGCTTTTTTTGAGGGCTTCGAGCTCGGGGCCACCCTCCCGAAAAAAGGGGGGCCGAACGGGAGCCCGAAGGAAGAGGCCGAAGGCGGCCAGCTGGACCAGCGCCTTTCGGAAGACCAACTGGCTTTTCGGGGAAAGGTGGTCAGCCTTGTTTACAACTACCGGACACTCGGCCACACTCAGGCCCACATCAATCCCCTCGAGGACTCCGGGGTGCTCAATCCGCGTCTCGAGCTCAAAAGTTTCGGCTTCTCCAGCGATGATCTCGAGCGCGAGGCCGCGACTCAGTTTTTCCGGGAGGGACAGCCGATCAAACTTCGCGATCTTGAAACTGAGCTCAAGAAAACTTACTCCGGCAAGGTGGGGTTTGAGTTCATGCACATCCATAACACGCAGATCCGCAACTGGATTCGGTGTCGCATCGAAGATAAAGTCGACGCCGCCCCGCTTGCGGCTGAGGATTCCCGCAAAGCCCTGCGCTGGTTGATGGAAGCTGAGTTGTTCGAGAGCTTCCTCGGCAAGAAGTTCCTCGGGGAAAAGCGCTTTTCGCTCGAAGGTGGTGAGGGTCTCATGATCCTTCTGAACCGGATCCTCGAGAACTGTCCCTCTTCCGGGGTGAGGGAGATCGAGATGGGAATGGCCCACCGCGGTCGCCTCAATGTTTTGGCTCACTTCGTCAAAAAGTCGGTTTCCACCCTTCTGTATGAGTTCACGCCCAACTACGTTCCCGACCTCGTAGCGGGTGATGGTGACGTGAAATACCACCTTGGGTACGAAAAAGTCCGCCAACTAGAAGACGGAGAAGTCCGGGTCAGCCTCGCGGCCAACCCCAGTCACCTTGAGGCGGTCAATCCAGTGGTCGAAGGTAAGGCTCGGGCCCGGCAGCGTTTGACGGGGGACGATGGGGTCAAGACCAACCGGAAGGCGGTCCTTCCCTTGCTGATCCACGGTGATGCTGCCTTCGCCGGGCAGGGGCCGGTGGCCGAGGTGCTCAACCTGTCGCAGCTGGAAGGATACCGGACTGGAGGCACGATACATCTGGTGGTCAACAACCAGATTGGTTTCACCACCATGCCGCAAGATGCCCGTTCATCCTCCTACGCCACCGACGTGGCCAAGATGATCGAGGCTCCGATCCTGCATGTGAATGGCGAACGCCCGGAAGAGTTGATCTGGGCGGCCGAGTTTGCCTTGGAATTTCGCCAAATTTGGGGCCGGGACGTGGTCATCGATATGTATTGCTATCGTCGCCAAGGTCACAACGAAACCGATCAGGCCGCATTCACCCAGCCCCACATCTATCGAAAGATCACGGGACGCAAAACTGCGGGTCAGTTGTATCTCGACGAACTCGTGGCTTCCGGAGTGATGTCCGTCGGCGAGGGACAGGAGATGCATGACGAAATCTGGAATGGTCTCGATGCCCAGCTCGACGAGATGCGCAGGAACGAGCAGGAAGGGAATCTCAACGTCTATACTGGCTCAACCGCTGAGGCCCAGCCGCCCTATTCCCATGAGCCTGTCAAAACCGGAATCACCAAGGATCGCCTCCTGCATATCGGCAAGGTTCTGACCACCATCCCGGATGGTTTCCAACTTCATCCAACCTTGGCCAAGCGCTTCATCCCACGTCGGACCGAAGCTCTTGAAAATGGCGGTCCCTATGACTGGGCCTTCGCCGAGGCCCTCGCCTTTGGCGGCCTCCTCATGGAGGGGTTCCCGGTGCGATTGTCCGGTCAGGATTGTCGTCGTGGCACCTTCAGTCACCGGCATGCCGTCTTCTACGACTACGAGTCACGCGAGCGCTACATTCCGCTGCGGAATCTGAGCGAGGATCAAGCGAAGTTCTGCGTCTACAATAGCCTTCTTTCCGAGGCCGCGGTGCTTGGCTTCGACTATGGTTACTCGCTCGGATGCCCGAACATGTTAATCATGTGGGAGGCTCAATTTGGGGACTTTGCCAATGGGGCCCAAGTCCTGATCGACCAATTCATTTCATCCGCTGAATCAAAGTGGCAGACGCCCAGCTCGCTCGTTTTGCTTTTGCCGCACGGGTATGAGGGGATGGGACCAGAGCATTCGAGTGCCCGTCTGGAACGATTCCTGCAGCTGTGTGCGGAAAAGAACATGATCGTGGGCAATTTCACCACGCCGGCCCAGTATTTCCACGCCCTCCGGCGCCAAAAGCACTCACCGACCCGGAAGCCGCTGATCGTGATGACGCCCAAGAGCCTGCTCACTAATCCTCGCGCGGTCTCTCAGGTCGAGGAATTCCTCGATGATAATTGCTTTCAAGAAGTGCTTCCTGATCCCTTCGAGTTCGACAAGCCGGAGAACGTTTCGCGGGTGGTTTTCTGTTCGGGCAAGGTTTTCTATGATCTCCTCACCTACCGGGAGGAGCAGGGAATCAAGAATGCCGCCATCGTCCGAATCGAGCAGCTCTACCCGTTCCATGCGGAAAAAATTAAGGAGGTCATCAGCCCGTTCCGCTCGGCCAGCAAGTTCGTTTGGTGCCAAGAAGAACCGCTCAACATGGGTGCCTGGTTCTTTATGCAACCTCGCCTCGACAAGCTCGTCGGCAAGACCGTGCGCTACGCCGGTCGCGACCGGGCTTCCAGCCCGGCCACCGGATCCAAGGCAGTTCACAAACGAGAGCAGAAGATGCTCTGCGAGGAAGCTTTTTCAGTTTAAGTCAAAATGTCCCATCAAATCAAAATTCCCCCGGTTGGAGAATCTGTCACTTCGGCCTTGGTTGCGCGCTGGCACGTCACCGATGGTGCCTCCGTGGAGAAAGGCCAGACTCTCGTGACTCTCGAGACGGATAAGGTGTCCAATGAGCTCGAAGCCGAAGTGGCCGGCACGGTCAGCATTTCGGTTCCCGAAGGGGAAGAAGTCGAAATCGGAACCGTCATTGGCCTCATTGCCGAGGGTGAGAGCGGGGATCAAGCGGCCTTGTCCAAATCAACGGAGTCACCCGAAGAGTCTGCCCCGTCTGCTTCCGCGGCCGAGGCTGCGAGGTCCAACTCGGTCGCCAACGGGGAAACGGTCGAC
>JALQTQ010000062.1 GCA_023263995.1 Akkermansiaceae bacterium
GAAAATTCTCGGCAGCCCTCAATCGGCCTTTTCAGACAGCCTCTTAGTTCTTGCACGGGTGTCAGCTTGGAAGAAGGCGCTCCCTGTTTTCTGCTTACCACGAAAAGGGGCGGCTCGCTTGTTTCGCGGGATGAGATCAAGCGGGAGTCCCTCGGCGGGCCGGAATGGCTGGTCTTTTCTTCTTTTCTCTTGGTCTGGGGTCGGTCGCAGCCCGATGGCCAAGGGAGATGCCGAAAGTGCTGCAACTACCGGTTTTCACGGGAGGATGAGGCGCGCCGCCTTCGCGAGGCTTTTGGTGAGCTCAAGGTGGAATTGAGGTCTCTGCAGAATCTGGAGGTGCCGCAGTGCTTCTAGCTTGGGTCTTCCATTTTATGAGAGAACCTCTCCGGTCTTTCTACCCCCTGCCTGCAAACGTGGCTCTTGAACTCTCTGGTAAAGATTTTTGCCAAAGAGGAGGAAAGCTCGGGCTGTTTCGAGGCTTGGCTCAAAGTTGCTTCTGCCATCGTGTGATTTGCGCGCGGACGTTTTCGATCGACGGAGCCCCTGAGTTAGTGCGAGCAGCGAGGGCGGTCTGGAGGTCGAAGACCGATGAGGCATTGGCGGTGAAAGCGGGGTCAACCTCGGTGAGGTCAAGTTGATCGAGCGGAGTGCCGGAATTGACGGCGGCTGCCACGGCTTTGCCGACCAGTTCGTGGGCTGAGCGGAAGGGGATGCCTTGCTTTACCAGCCAATCGGCGAGATCCGTGGCGAGGAGGAGCGGGTCAGAGGCAGCCTTGAGGCAGGCCATCTCGTTGATCTCCATCGCGGCGATCATTTCGGCGTTGACGCGGAGAGCGAGGGTCAGGGTGTCGATGGAATCGAAAAGGGGTTCCTTGTCTTCCTGAAGGTCGCGGTTGTAGGTGAGCGGAAGGCCCTTGATTGCGGTCAGGATGGCGGTGAGGTTGCCGTAAAGACGACCGGATTTACCGCGGGTCAGTTCGCAAACATCCGGATTTTTTTTCTGAGGCATTAGAGAGGAGCCGGTGGTATGGGCGTCGGACAGGTTCAGGAAGCCAAACTCGCTTGAGGCCCAAAGGATGAGGTCTTCCGACAGCCGGGAAAGGTGACTACCGACAAGAGAGAAGGCAAAAAGGAGCTCAGCCACGTAGTCACGATCCGAGATCGCATCCATCGAGTTTTGCGTCACTCCGTCGAAGCCCAGCTCGCGAGCGATCGCCTCGCGGTCGAGGTTGATGGTCGAGCCAGCGAGGGCCCCTGATCCGAGGGGGCAGATGTTCAGCCGCCTGCGAGCGTCCTGGAGGCGGTCCTTGTCTCGTTCCAGCATCTCGACGTAGGCGAGGAGGTGGTGTCCCACCGTGACTGGTTGTCCGCGTTGCAGGTGGGTGTAACCAGGAAGGACGGTCGTGGCATACTTTTGCGCGCGATCGAGGAGAGCCCGTTGGAGATCTCGGACGAGTCCATCGAGGTCATCGACGGCGGTGCGACAGTAGAGCCGAGTGTCGGTGGCGACTTGGTCGTTGCGCGAACGCGCGGTGTGGAGTTTGGCACCGGTGGCACCGATCTTTTTGGTCAGGGCCGCCTCGATGTTCATGTGGATGTCCTCGTATTCGATCGAGAACTCGAAAGCTCCGCTGGCGATCTCCTCCTTGATTTCGAACAGGCCGGTTTCGATTTGCGCAAATTCCCTGTCGGTGAGGAGTCCGGCCTTGAGTTGGGCCCGAGCGTGGGCAATGGAACCTGCGATGTCGTGCGGGTAGAGTCGCCAATCGTAGGAAATTGATTGGCCGTACTGTTGCACCAGGTCAGCGGTTGCCTGAGAAAAACGTCCCTTCCACATTACGGGCACAGTGTTGTGAGCGGATGCCCGGCGATCAAGTCTCGACCTTGGGAATTGGGGGGTGAGGGGGCAAATCAGAGCTCAAGATCCCGAGCGGTACTGGTGAGCATGGCTCGGTTGTTGCCACAGGCGATTTGGATTTCCTCCATGAAGTCCGAGACATTGACCTCTTTTTTGAGGATGATGCCGTAACGGATTTCGCTCATCATACCGGCTTGGACAGATTCCACGCTGATCATCTCGGTGGCATCGGTGAATTTCTCGAAGATTTCCTTGAAGGCGACTGAGAAATCCACGTCATTGTTGACGCGAATACGGAGTTGGTGTGACGCACGATTGGGGGCGAAGGCGTCTTTCTGGGAGAGGAACCAAATGGCGATGCCCACGATCACGGTGGTGACAAGGACGATTTCATACTGCCGGGCTCCCACGCACATTCCGGTGGCCATCGCGAAGAAGACGAAGCCAAGGTCGCGTGATTGGCCCAGATTTCGCCGGAAGCGGATCATTGAGAAGGCTGCGAACATGCCAAAAGCCACTGCGCCATTGCCGTTGACGACCATAATGAGGATGGTGGTGACGGTGCCGATAATGACGAGGGTGTGGACAAAATCCTGAGTGTAGCGGGTGCCCTTGTAGGTGGCCTTGTAGAGATATCCGATGGCCATATTGAGGAAGAAGCTCAGCGCCATGGCACCGAAAACCTCAAGGGGTTTGGGGGCGCTTTGGCGGGTTTGTTCGAGCGTCTGGAGAATTCCGTCGAGTGCGTTCGCGATGATGGCTTCCATAAATGGGATTGGTGTGGGGGCGGGATGTAAGTAATTTTTGTGCGTCTGCCTAGGCAACAATTTGCTGATTTAGGCCCTTCTGGCTGCGAAGAACCGGATCGACTTGTTCCATCGCGGTGCAGAACTTACTGAATCCCCGTCTTACCAACTTGAATTCCGCGCCGAAGCAACGGAACCAGTAGGGGACAGGACCGATTGATTTAACCTCCAGCACCACGGTATCCGGCGGGATGATGTAGTCCTCAAAGCGGGAGTCGTCGGCCTCGAGAGTCAGGAGATTCGAGCGGCATCTCAGGTTGGTGTCGAAGGTGATGCGGAGCTGCCCGTCGGGCGTCATGAGGGCCTTGCGGTCGTATCGAAGCTGGATTGCGGGCTCGTATCCGTGCTTGGTGATCAAGTTTTGCAATTCCTGGACCATCATGTCCTCGGTGCGGGTCCAATTACGGTTTTGATCGTAGAGGAGACCGTATTGGCCATCGGCGAACTCAATCGCTTCCTTGACCGGGAGGAAGAGACGGCGCTTGGCTCCGAAGCCGAAGTGCTTGTGTTTGATCTCGATGAAGCCGGTGGGGGGAATCTTTCCCTCCTCGGTGCCGTAGATCCGCACGCGGATTTTACGGCGGCTCGCGAGGCTGCGTTGTTTCTCCCAGTAACACTGGCGATCCGGGGTCTCAAAGTATTCAGTGATAATGGGGTAGCACCCATCCTCCGACGCCAAACTGTCTACCACCAAGACGTCATCCAGCTTCTGCTGGATGATTTCCATATCGTCGGTAGAGATGAGGTATTTGTATTCTGTTCGGTTGAGGCTCAAGGAGGGAACTTGTTTAAACGCGTGTTTTAATGAATAAAGAACGAAATCGATTTACTTACCAGCGAAAGTTTCGAGCTGGTAGGCAGACTCACCATTTTTGGTGAGGATTTGCTCCTGCTCATCGTGAGAAAGGGAGGTCACCAGACTGGTCACGGTGCGGATCCAGTCGAGATAGGAATCGAGCCTGAGAAGGCAAACCGGCCAGTCGGTGCCAAGCATGACGCGTTTTGGGCCGAAGATCTCGAGGGTTTCCAGAAAGTAGGCGCGGATGGTGTCAGGGTCGATGGGGGCATCGTTTGAAAATTCGGTGGCGAGACCGGAAAATTTGACGCCGAGAACGTGGTCGCGCTTGGCGATCTCCTTCATGCCGACTTGCCAGTCCTTTTCGATCTGTCCGTTTCGTGCGTTCGGTTTGGCGAGGTGGTCGATAATGATGCCCAGCTCAGGCTGTCGGTCGAGGAGGCGGGTCGCTGCCGGGAGTTGTCGCTGGAAGAGGAGGAGATCGTAGCGGAGGGAAAACTTGGGCAGTTGGGCGAGACCGTGATGGAAATCGTCGCGCAGGAAAAAGTCATCGGGTTCATCCTGCAGGACATGGCGCACGCCCACGAATTTAGGATGGGAGGCGAGCGATTCGAGGTCTGAAGCCACCGAGGCCGAGGTGAGAGGAACCCAGCCCACGACGCCGCGGATCAGGGGTGATTGGTCCGCAATTTGGAGCAGGTCGGTCGACTCTTCGACGACTTGGCGGGCCTGCACTGCGATTGTTCCGGTTACGCCGGTGTCTGACGTTGCCGCTTCCAGTTGGGGGAGTCCTTGGTCGGTGGCCAAGGGCGAGCCGGACGGTATCCACGGGTATTCCTCTGGGGAGTAGCGCCAGAGGTGGTGGTGGGTGTCGAGCATGAGCGGGACGATGTCAGACCTCTGGGTGGCGGTCAAACCTCCAGTTTGCTCCGAAAAGCGAAGGGCTTAGCTCCTTACCATCAAGGAGGCCGGCCAAGAACCGAGGGCGAAGCCGAGCAAGGGATGGCGGGAGGGGGGGCTTTAGACCTCTTGGCGCGGGGGTTGGCGGAAGAGCCGATCGAGAGCTCCGGCGGCAGGGACGTCTTCGTAGAGCACCGCGTGAACCGCGTCCAGAATCGGGGTGCGGACCTTGGCCCGCCGGGCGGCTTGGTAAATTGACCGGGTATTGGGAACACCTTCTGCGACCATCCCGAGTTCTCCGACCGCTTCCTCGAGGGTTTTTCCTTGGCCGAGGGCTAGGCCGACCTTGTGGTTGCGGGAGTGGACCGAGAAGCAGGTCGCGATGAGGTCGCCCAGGCCGGAGAGGCCGGCGAAGGTTTCGGGTTGTCCGCCGAGGGCGGTGCCGAGGCGGGTCATTTCGGCGAGGGCGCGGGTGACGAGGGCCGAGATCGCGTTGTCGCCGAGTTTGAGTCCCATCGTGACGCCGGCTGCGATGGCGAAGACGTTCTTGATGGCCCCTCCCAACTCAATCCCGGCGAGGTCGGGATTGGTGTAGGAGCGGAAGCGGTCGGTCGTGAAGAGGTGCTGGAGGGCCGTGGCGGTGGCCTCGTCGGGACATCCGATGGTCGCGGCAGCGGGGAGGCCTGCGGCGATTTCCTCGGCATGGTTGGGGCCGGAGAAAACCGCGATAGGATTGTCAGGAAAGCTGTCGGCGATGACTTGTGACATCCGTTTCCCGGTGGTCAGCTCGATGCCCTTGGCGCAGGAGATCAGCACGGCATCGGACGGGAGGCGGAGCTTGGCAAGTTTTTCTGCGGTCTCACGGGTAGCCGAGGTCGGAACCACGAAGAGGACGAGATCGGCTTGGGAAACTAGGGAGGCGTCGGTGGTGGCGAAGAGGTTTTGGGGAAGGGGTGCTTTTGGGAGGTAACGGGAGTTGCGGTGTTTCCAGTTGATGGAGTCGGCCAGTTCTTGATTGCGCCCCACGAGTTGGACTTGCGCGCATTTTTGGGCGAGGAAGGCGGCGAGGGCAGTGCCCCAAGATCCGGATCCGATGACAACGGGATGATGGAAGTTCATGGGGAGCTTGCGTTCTTTTTCTGCCCGATCCGGTGTTCGGTGCCGGCCTTGAGGCGGGCGATGTTCGGGCGGTGTTTCCAGACTGCGAGGAGGCCAGCGACCAGCGAGAAGAGGAAGAGCGGCTTGTTCCAGGTCCCGTCTGCGATCTTGCCGTGGTAGGAGGAGCCCAAGAGAGTGATGAGGGGAAGGGCAACGCCGGTGGCGATGCTGCCGAGCGAGACGTATTTGGTGGTGAAGGTGACGATCAGGAAAATGAGAATCAGAATGACCATCGCGAAAGGCATGAGGGCGAGGAGGGCTCCGCCGGTGGTGGCGATGCCCTTGCCGCCCTTGAATCCGATCCACGGGCAGTAATTGTGGCCGAGAATGGTGGCGAGAGCGGTGAGGACTTCCAGAGTGTCCCCGGAGGGAGTGTCGGGAACGAGTCGATGAGCCAAGAGAACGGGGAGGAAGCCCTTGAGAGTATCAAGAATGAGGCAGAAGGTGCCGGTCTTTTTCCCAAGCGTGCGAAAGACATTCGTCGAGCCGATGTTGCCGGACCCGTGCTCACGGATGTCGATTCCCTGGAGCTTTCCGAGAAGCAGACCGAAGGGCACGGAGCCGGCCAAGAACCCGACGAGGATGAGTAACCAGAGCATGGCGTGGATGGAGTGACCGGCGGCGGGAAAGCTCGGATTATTTCTTCTCGGCCACTCGGATTGATTTGATCACCACCGCTTTGGTTGGGACGTTTTGCGCGGGAGCGGCGCGAAAGCGACCATCCGGACCGAGCGAAACAAGGTAGCCATTATCGACCGGGACCTCTTTGATTTGATCGACCACTTCCATGCCCTTGATGACCTCGCCGAAGACGGCATATCCGTGGCCACCGCTCTTGGGGTAGTCGAGGTTGTCGTTGTCGACCACGTTGATGAAAAATTGGGCGGAGGCGGAGTCCGGATCAGGCCGCCGGGCCATGGCCAAGGTCCCCCGGGAGTTACTCTTGGTCTGGGGGCTCTCGTTCTTGATTTCCTTGCCGGTGGCCTTCTCGGTGGGGACGTCGTCCTTGAGTTCAAATCCGCCTCCTTGGATCATGAAGTTGGACATGACACGATGGAAGACGGTCCCGTCGTAATGTTTTTTCTCGATATAGCTGAGAAAATTCTTGGTGGTGATGGGGGCGGTGCCGGGGTGAAGGCGGGCCTCGATCGTGCCCTTGCTGGTTTCGATGACGACGACTGGGCCTTCCTTGTTGGCTTTCTCTGCAGCGGCGGCATCGAAGGCGGGAGTGGTCTTTTCGGGAGGTTCTCCATTGCTTTTGCAGGAGCAGAGGAAGAACGCGGTGGTGAGGAGAAGGAGAGCTTTCATGGTGCAGGAAGTGTAGGAAAAATCAGTGCGCTTGCAACCAGTTGTCACCGAATCCGATGTCGATTTTGACGGGAACTTCGTGGGGCAGCTTGATCGCTTCGGACATCGCGCTCGTGACCAGAGGGGGGAGTTCGTTGCGATCGTTCTGGTGAAGGTCGAAGAGGAGTTCGTCGTGTACTTGAAGGATCATCTTGGATTTTCTACCCTGCATCAGTTCGTGGATGCGAACCATCGCGATCTTGATCATGTCGGCGGCGGTGCCTTGGATGGGGCTATTGATGGCGGCCCGTTCGGCGTTTTGACGGATGCTGGCGTTGCCTGAGGTGATGTCCTTGAAATAACGACGTCTTCCGGTGAGGGTTTGGGCATATCCTTTTTCGCGGACCAATTCCACGGTGTCCTCCATGAAGCGGTGGATCGCGGGGTATTGCTCGAAATAGGTCTTGATGATTTCCGAGGCTTCACTGCGTGGAATCCCGAGCCGTTGTGAGAGGCCGAAGGCGGAGATGCCATAGATGATGCCAAAATTGACCATTTTGGCCGTCCGGCGCATGTCGGAGGTGACCTCATCGTTTGTCACCCCATACACCCGGGCGGCAGTGGCGGAGTGAATGTCGAGGTCATTCTGGAAAGCTTCGATCATCGCGGGGTCGCCTGACAGGGCAGCCATCACCCGGAGTTCGATCTGGGAGTAATCGGCGGCCATCAGGGTGAACTCGGGGCCGCGAGGGATAAAAGCGCGGCGGAGTTCCCGCCCCATCTCTGAGCGCACGGGGATATTCTGTAGGTTGGGGTCGGACGAGGCAAGTCGTCCGGTGGCGGTGACCAACTGGTGAAGGTGGGTATGGACTCGCCCAGAATGTTTCGAGCGATGGTGGGGGAGCGCGTCAACGTAGGTCGACTTCAGCTTGGTTGCTTCCCGGTAGCTCAGAATGTTGGCCACGATGGGGTGCTTGGGGGCCAGACTGGAGAGGGTTTGCTCGTCGGTCTTGAACTGGCCGGTCTTGGTTTTCTTGGGCTTCTCCACGAGTTGCATTTCGCCAAAAAGAATCTCGCCGAGTTGTTTGGGCGAGTTGAGGTTGAAGGGACGCCCGGCTGCAGTCTCAATGTCGGTTGCGAGGGTGTTGATTTTGGTCGTCAAGACTTCGCCAACCTCATCGAGGACCTCTTGATCGAGGGTGATGCCCTCGGCCTCCATTGCCACCAAGACGGGGAGGAGAGCGCTTTCGATTCCGTTGGTTTCCTCTTGGTGCCGGGACTCGACCTCGGGAAAGAGCTTGTCGAAAAGCTGAAGCGTGATGTCGGCGTCTTCGGCGGCATATTCGGCGAGTCGCTCCATCGGGATTTCGCTGGGATCGAGCTCGCCTTTGGCGGCCTTCTTTTTGGCCGCGACCGAGAAGAGGTCATCTTCGGAGGGATCGGGCTGAGATTGCGCGAAGAGGTCGCTGAGTCTGATGGGCGAGTATCCGAGGAGGGTTTCGGCGAGGTGATCCATGGTGTGTTTCTGCTCGGGAGCGATGATTTGGTGAGCGATCATGGTGTCGAAAAAGGGACCTTCGACGATCAGGCCATGGGAGCGGAGGATGTGGAGATCGAATTTCAGATTGTGCCCGACCTTGAGGGCGGGCGAAGTGAGCGCGGGGCGCAGGTCCTCGAGAAACTCGGCCGGGAGATACCAACCGGTGTGGGCTTTGGTCGAAATGGCAATACCGAGGAGCTTGGCTGAAAAGCGATCCAGAGAACTGGTTTCGACATCGAAGCAGAACGATTTCGCTTCCTTGAGTTCGCCCAGGAGTTGGTCAAGGGAGTCTGGAGTTTGGACGGTGCGGTAGTCGTGAGGGACCTCGGCGAGGGTCTTATGACTGTCGAAGAGCGGGGCCGAGGCTGGGGCGGGGGAGGTGGAATCGGGGGAGGAATCGACTTCACGAAAAAGGCGCTTGGTGAGAGAGCGGAACTCCCATTCCTCGAAGAGCGCCTTCAGGGTTTCGGAGTCGGGTTCCTCGAGTTTGAAGTCATCGAAGGTCTCCTTCACCGGGGCGTCGGTGATGATCGTGGCGAGTGCTTTGGAGAGGAGGGCTTGCTTGGCGAAGTGGATGACATTTTCTTTTTGTTTCCCTTTGAGTTTATCGGTGTTTTCGATGAGGCCTTCGACTGAGCCGAATTGCGCGACGAGTTTTTTGGCCGTCTTTTCACCGATGCCCGGGATGCCGGGGATGTTGTCGGAGGCGTCGCCCCAGAGCCCGAGGATATCGATGACTTGGCTGGGCGATTCGATTTCCCAGTTGGCGAGGATCTTGGGGAGGTTGAGGATTTCGTGATCCGCCCCTTGTCGTCCCGGCTTCCAAATTGAAGTGCGAGGAGCGACGAGCTGGGCGAAGTCCTTGTCCGGAGTGACCATGAAGGTATCGATGTGGCCGGTTTCCTCGGCCCGGCGGGCGACGGTGCCGATGATGTCGTCGGCTTCGTATCCATCGATGACGAGCACCGGGAGGTGAAAGGCCGCGCAGAGCTTCTTGACCTCGGGGATGGCGGCGGCGAGTTCTTCGGGCATCTCTTCGCGCTGAGCCTTGTAGTTTGGGTAGAGCTCGTGACGTGGGGTGGGGGCCGAGGTGTCGAAAGCCACTGCGAGGTGGGTGGGTTTTTCCTTCTCGATGATGGTGAGAAGGGTGTTGGTGAAGCCGTAGATCGCGGAGGTGTTGACGCCCTTGGAATTGGTGATGGGGTTGCGGATGAAGGCAAAGTGGGCCCGGTAGACCAAGGCCATGCCATCGAGGAGAAAAAGTCGGGTGTCGGCCATGGCAGAGAGAGTTTGCCGTCACTGCGGAAAGGTCACGGATAAAAGAGCATTTGCCCGTTTTGACTGCGTGACATCCTGGTCAGTGTTCCCTAAGATCCCCAGACACCTCAGGATTCCAAATGAAATACCTTCAGTTCGCCGCGATCGTTTTTGTCCTCTATTTCCTCGGTTATGTTCTCGGGCCGACCATCACGCCGATGCTGGTGAAGGTCAGAGAAGCGGAGAACAGTCTGGTGAAGGACGTCTCCTATGAGGGAGCGGTGTATCGGATCAATTTGGCGGAATACCGGGGTGACGATCTACCGAAGACCTTGAAAATCATTGTTCCGGCCACTATTCCGACGATCGATGGAGAGGGCGAGGTCCGTTTGAGCAAGGGGGACGAAGTGGTTCTTTTAAACCGGGACGGGGAAAAGTTGTTGGTGGAGAAGCCTGAAAGCAATGGCAAGGGGGCTCTCGATCCTGATGTCACTGACATCTACACCAAACTTGCTGCAGCGAAGTATCAGAGCGCCGCAGCCCGTGCGGTGGCTTCCATTCCCCAGACGCCCGCACCTGCGCCGACCCCCACTCCGTCACCTGCACCCGCGCCGACTCCAACGCCAACGCCCGCGCCGGCTCCAATGCCAACGCCCACACCGGTTGCGGTCACGCCCACGCCGGAACCGGAACCTGCCCCGGCACCGGAACCGGAGCCTGCTCCCGCTGGGGGTAGCTTAAGCGATGAGGAAATTGTCGAACTCATGAAGACGAGCATCGCGGGAGGTGCGGTTAAAGAGTTCACCTCGGCTCAGGTTAAAGGGTGGAAGGCCAGCGGTGAGGAAACGATCGATGGTACGTCATACCAGACTGGTCTTGCAGCCTATGAAGCGGAGACCATTTTCGGGGTCCGGCCAGTGCAGGCCAAGGCCCTGATCAAGGACGGCAAGATCGAGCGCTGGGTTTACGCCAAGAGCGGGATGGAAATCCAGTAGACGTTCGGTAGGAAGTCAGTGCCGGCTTAACGCATCGACGCAAAGCGCTGACGAAGCAAGTCCCGTTGCGAGAGGTCGCCGGTTTTGCGTTGGGCTTCGGCGAGCCATTCCCGCTCGAGCTCGTTTTTGGTCGGACGTCTCGTTTCGTAATAGACCCCGAATTTCCCGGGCGAAAGGTCTCGGCTTAGTTCCATCGCGGCGGCCACTGACTCGAGGTCCTGGTTTTCTTCGTCCACGAGCTCAAAGACGCCACCCTTGCGTGGGTTGCTGTCGTCAAAGGACCCCGGATTGAACATGGTGCATTCCGACAGGGTCTCGACCACCGCGAAGCCCGGGTGGAGAATGGCGCGCTCGAACATCTCGTTCATGTGCTTTACCTGGGCCGCATGGGTACGAGCGATGAAAGTGGCCCCGCTGGCGACCAGTTGGGCCATCGGGTTGATTGGTTGGTCGATGGCCCCGCGGGGGTCGGTCTTGGAGCGTTGCCCGATCGGAGTGGTGGGTGAAGTTTGGTTCTTGGTAAGACCGTAAACGAAGTTGTCCATTACCACATAGGAAAGGTTGACGTTTTTCCGGGCGGCGTGGTTGAGGTGGTTGCCGCCGATGGAGAAGCCATCGCCATCGCCCCCGAAGACAAACACATGGAGGTCCGGGCGGGAGAGGGAAATGCCGGTGGCGAGGGGAAGGGCGCGTCCGTGAATGAAGTGGATGCCGTGAGCATTGACGAAGTAGGGGAAGCGCGAGGAGCATCCGATCCCGGCCACACATACGATTTTTTCGTGAGGGATTTGCAGTTTCTGGACGACGTTGAAAAAGGAAGCGAGGACGGCGAAGTCACCGCAGGCGGGGCACCAAGTCGGGTGGTCGGCCTTGAGTTCTTTTTTGGTCAGCTTTTCAGCGGGAGCGGCGGAGGTGAGGTCGGACATGACGGGGGAGAATTAATGGTTGATGAGGTCGCGGGCAGCCTCGGTGATTTCGACCACGCGGAAGCTGATTCCTTCCACCTTGTTGAGGGACTGGATTTTTTGGTTGCAGGTTTTGGCTCGCAGGAGAGTGGCGAGTTGGCCGTAGCCGTAAACCCCGGAATCGTTCATTTCGGGAACGAGAACGTGATCGTAATTTTCGAAAAGGCTGCCGAGGTTGTGTGGGAGGGGGTGAAGGTGGCGAATGTTGATCGAGCCTACGCAATGGCCGTCAGCATTGAGGCGGTCGGTCGCTTCCTTGATGGGGCCGTAGGTGGAGCCCCAACCGACGAGGAGGAGATCCCCGTCGGGAGCGCCGTGGACTTCCGGATTGGGGAGAGTGGCGGCCAGCTCGGTGAGTTTGCGTCGCCGCTTGGCGGTCATTTCACGGTGGTTGGCTGGGTTACCGGACGGATGTCCCCACTCGTCGTGTTCGAGGCCAGTCACCACCGGGTATTTTCCGGTGGAGGACCGGGCTCCCGGAGGGGAGTGCCGGGTCAGTTGGTCGAGGGGATAGGGCTTGAAATCATCACCTCGTTCGGAGAGGTCGAGTTCGGGTTCCTGCCAATGGACCTCGAGATCGGGTTCTGGAAAGGCTTCGAGCCGGGTGGCGAGGGCTTGGTCGGAGAGAATGATCACCGGGGTGGAATACTGCTTGGCGAGGCGGCAGGCTTCGAGCGCGGTGTAGAAGCAGTCCTCAACGTTGCGGGGGGCGAGAACCACGCGCGGGGCATCGCCGTGGGACCCGTAGATGGCCTGCATGAGGTCCGATTGCTCCACCGAGGTCGGCAGGCCGGTCGAGGGACCGCCGCGCTGGATGTTCACCACGACAAGGGGGAGCTCGGCCATGCTGGCGTATCCCAGGGCCTCCGCCTTCAGGGCCAGGCCGGGACCGGAAGACCCCGTGATGGCAAGGTGCCCGGAGTAGGAGGCCCCGATTGCAAGCGCGACTGCGGCCAGTTCGTCCTCGCACTGGATGAACATCCCGTCGTATTTCGGAAGTTCGGAGCGGAGAAACTCCATGATGGTGGTCCAGGGGGTGATCGGGTATCCCGCCCCGAAGCGGCAGCCGCCGGCGATGAGACCGAGGGCCAGCATGGTATTGCCATCGGTTGAGACCCGCCGGTCGCCCTCGTTTTCGCCCGGGGACATCGGCATGCTCTCGATGTCGTTGACGGGCCAAGCATATCCGGCGTCGAAGGCGAGCATGGCATTGCGTAGGACATCCTCGGATTTTCGTCCGAACTTGCGCGAGATGATTTCGGTGAGCTTGTCGCGGTCGAGGCGGTAGACTGCGCAGAGGAGGCCGAGCACGAAGATGTTCTTGCCGCGTGATTTGGCATTGCCTCCGATGGCCTCGATGGTGGCCGAGGTGAAAGGAACCCCGATGTGGAGAATGCCCCGTTCTTCCCTGATCTCCTCGACCTGGTCGCTGTCGTAGAAGCAGATCCCGCCGTCCTTCAGGGTGTGGAGGTGGTCATCGTAGGAGTGCTGGTAGAAGGCGACGAGGGTATCGGCCCGGTCCCCCGGGTGAAGGACCTCGCCCGATCCGAGGTGGACTTGAAAGATCGAGGGACCGCCGGAGATCGTGCTGGGAATCGTCATGTAGGTCATGACCTCTTGGGCGGTGGAGCCGGCGAGTTGTCCGAGAAAGGCCCCGACCGACTGGATCCCGTCCTGGGAATTGCCGGCCAGGCGGATCACGGCGTTACGGATCTCAGCGTCGGGAGGGGGAGTGGCGGTCGCGGGCATCTTTGGTCTTCTTTTTTGGGGCCGCGTTGATAGCCGCGAAGGGGGGCTTGATAAAGGAAAAACACCCGGGAGAAAGCAGGGGGCGGGGAAGAAGGGCGGAGCCAGGCAAAACTCCGGCGTGTTGGGGAGGGTGGGCCTAGAAAAGGAGAGCCGGCCCGTTGATGGGATCGCCATCCTGGAGGGTGGTCTTCAGGATCACATCCTGCCCCGACTTTTTGTTAGCCCGTCTTCGCGGACTGAGGGCTGTTTTGGGGCTAGAACCCTCATGGATTCGTTCTTTTGACCTAAAGGTCGGCACTACATCATTTTTTAATTCGCCGAGTTGGGCTGACCTTGAATTTTTGGTGGAGCTTGGTCGGGAAGTTTGAGGTGGAGTTGATCAAGGAGCAGCTCCAGATCCTTGGAGGGCTGGGTGTAGCGGGTCAGGACAATCTCCCGGCCATCGGTGGTTGGTAAATGGACGTCGAGCATCTGCATGGTCGCAAACTTCTCAAGGACAGCCCGCGGGGTCAGGCCAGAGGCGCAACCTCTCAGACGCGCTTTGAGGGTGACTTGCAGGCAGTACGATAAAAATGAGATGAAGATGTGCGCTTCGATCCGGTCCGGCAGTTGATGGTAGATGGGGCGGATGGCGAGGTCGCCTTTGAGTTCTTTGAAGGCTTGTTCAATCTCGGTGAGCTGGAGGTAGTGTTCCCAAAGTCTGACCGGATCGGTGTCGGTGAGGTTGGTGCGCAGGAGGTAGCGGCCTTCGCGGCGACGGGCGAGGCGCAGTTTTTTACGATCCAGTCGGTAGGTGAGGGTGGCGCTTTGTTCTTCTGTCGAACGACAACTAGAATTACCCCCTGACGACAATTAAAAATATCCGCTGGGCCGGGTGTTTGCGGGGAGGATCACCATTGGTGATTTGACCCCGGGCAGGGAAGTGAGGTGCCTCCTTGGGTTGTGGTCAGCAGAGCCCAACTCAGAAAGCTCGTTCATGAGCGCAACCAAGGAAACACCATCACGATGAGTGCACAAAAAGCAGGAATGTCGCGCCAAACCGCGCGCAAATATCTCAACCAAGACGATCCACTCCGGCAGGAAAAAACTCCCCACATCTGGCGGACCCGCCATGATCCCCTGGAAGCAATCTGGCCGGAAGCCTTGCAAATGCTCCGTGAGGCTCCCGAACTCGAAGCCAAAGCCCTTTTCCAGTTCCTTCTCGAAAAGCATCCCACCCGGCTTGAGGAGGGCATGCTGCGGACTTTTCAACGCCGCGTCCGAGCCTGGCGTCTGGAAGAAGGACCGCAAAAGGAAGTCTTCTTCACCCAGAATCAAATCCCCGGCAAGACCCTGGCCATCGACTGGACCGAAATGAGCCAACTGGCCATCACCATCCA
>JALQTQ010000063.1 GCA_023263995.1 Akkermansiaceae bacterium
TCCTCAACCTCCTCCGGCGCTTCCGACTCCCGCTGGTCCTCGACGAAGCGATCCCAACCACCCTCATCCTCGAAAAGCTGAGCCGCGACAAGAAATTCTCGGGCGGAAAAAGAACTTTCGTCCTCCTCGATCGCCCCGGGAATGCGGTGACCTGCTCGACCATTCCACTCGAAGACATCGCGCCCGCCATCGACCACCTTCGCTCATGACCCTCCTCACCTACACCGGCGGATTCGTCGACACCAACGGATACCTTCTCGTTCGCGAGGATCGGTCCTGCCTTGTCATCGATGCCCCAGCCGGGATCGCCGCCTACGCCCACGAAAAAAAACTTCGACCGACCCACCTCCTCTTGACCCACCAACATTTCGATCACGTCGATGATGTCGCGGCCCTCCGCGAGATGGGTGCGCGGGTCTGCGCCTACTGCGCCTATGCTCCCAACATCATCATGGAAGAACGAGTTCGAGAAATGGGACTGCCAATCTCGATTCCGCCTTACACCATCGATGACGTCGTCGAAGGGGCCAGCACGCTGGAGGCTGGAGACCTCCGCTTCCACCTGGCCCACGTCCCGGGACATTCCCCGGATTCCCTGTGCTTTCATCTCGCATCCGAGTCCTTTCTTTTCGCCGGCGATACCCTCTTCAACGGTAGTATCGGGCGCACCGACCTTCCCGGAGGGGATCACGAGCTACTCCTCGACTCGATCCGTGAAAAGCTTTACCCTCTTCCCGGGCATACGGCGGTCTTTCCCGGGCACGGCCCCCAAACCACCATCGCACGGGAAAAGGCCACCAATCCTTTTTGCCCCGCCTCCTGATCCACTTAGCCATGAACCGAGTTCTCCTCATCCCTCTCCTTATCGTCGCCTCGATCTCCTTGGCCTATCCCATGGGCAAACGCCCCGAGAAAAATCGCCTCACCTTCCACATCCAAGGGAAAGAAAGTGATGGCCCAAAGATGGCCTTTCCCGTTCCCATGGGGGACCGTCGGCTCTTCTTCAGCAAGTCACCGGTCACCTTCACGAAGGAAATCGTCTCCCTAAAACACTTCATGACCGACGACGGCACCTACGGTGCCACCTTTTCCTTCGATAAGCCCGCCGCTGGACGAATTGCGGCCATCACCACCAGCAACCGCGACACATGGTTAGTTGCGATGCTCAACGGTCGCCCGGTCGACGTCGTCTTCATCGACGAACCTGTCACCGACGGCAGGCTCGTGATTTGGCGGGGCATCACCCAAAAGGAAATCATTCGCTTCGAATATGCCATGCCCATCACCGGGGAAACTCGGGAACAATGGAAGGACCGCATCAAAGGACACGAAAAACAGCGCAAGGCCGCCCAAAAGGCCATGCGGGAGGCCCAAGAAGAACGCAATCGACGCCGATCCCAATGATCAAATCACTCGCCCTGCTCGCCATCACCCTCCTTCCGCTTCAGGCGGACGAACCCCTCAGTCTGGTCCTTCCGACCGAGAACCGGGCCCTTCTCGATGGTAAACCGGAAGACTTCTACATGTATGTTGGGCGCACTTTTGAGGGTCAGAACTCGACACCTTGGACCGCCGGGCAATACGGCTTTGTCCGCACCCTGCGCCGCACCGAAGAGGACGGTGTCATCGCCACCAAGTTCCACGAAGGCCTCGACATCAAACCGGTCAAACGAGACCGCAACGGGAACCCGCTCGACGAAATCCGGGCCATTGCTGCCGGACAAGTGGTTCACACCAACAACAACGCCGGAGGGAGTAACTACGGGAAATACGTGGTGGTCAAACACACCTGGGACTGCGGCCCCTTCTTCAGCCTTTACGCCCATCTTTCTCGGATCGACGTGACCGTCGGCGACCTTCTCATCGCGGGACAACCCCTCGGCGTGATGGGCTTCACCGGAGTCGGCATCACCCGCACCCGCGCCCACCTGCACCTCGAACTTTGCCTGCTCTCATCCGTCGATTTCATCGAGTGGATCGGAGCCCCCACTCCCCACGGGATTTACGATGGACGCAATCTCATCGGGATCGATATCGCCTCCCTCTTCCTCGCCACCAACGAACGCGAAGACGTCACCATTCCCGCATTTCTCAAGGGAGCTCAGCCGTATTTCAAGGTCGCCTTGCCCCGCAAGGGAGGCGTGCTCGAACTCACCAACCGCTACCCTTGGCTTGAAAAGGGAAACCACGATACTCCCAGTCCATCTTGGGAAATCGCTTTCACCGACTCGGGTATCCCCCTTTCAGTCACGCCGAGCCACCGGGAGGTCAGCAAGGCAACGGTGACCTTTGTCCGCACGACCCGTTCCCGTCACGAATACTACACCCGAAGCCGCCTGACCGGCACCGGGCGCACCGCCAGCCTAACCCGTTCGGGCCAGAGGTTCATCGAACTTCTTTCCAACGAAGTGCCCCTTCCAAAATCCGCCACCACAGACTCTGATGACTCCTGAAGAAAAACTGCAATCCTTGGGCCTTGAACTTCCCGATGTGGCTACCCCACTCGGCTCCTACCTAAATGCCTGCCGTTCTGGAAGCCTCCTCCACATCTCCGGAGGCCTGCCCATCATGGGCGACAAGAAATACCTCGGCAAGGTCCCCTCCGAATGCAGCGTGGAAGAAGCCAACCAAGCTGCCCGCTTGGCCATGCTGACCCGCCTTGCCGTGATCAAGGCCGAACTCGGCTCGCTCGACCGGGTGACCCGGGTGGTGGCGGTCTCCGGCTTTGTCAACGCCACCCCCGACTTCACGGACCACCCCAAGGTCATTAACGGTGCCTCCGACCTTCTCGTGGAGGTCTTCGGAGACCTCGGCAAGCACTCCCGCACCGCGGTGGGGTGCTCTTCACTTCCGCTGGGCGTCGCGGTGGAGGTCGGCCTCGTCGTCGAGGTGCAAGGGTAAGAACTCATGGAACTTCCCGAACGCGTCCGTCCTCCGTTTTCCCTTACCGATTTCCCGGACCTCATCGACGTGCGTTCGCCTTCCGAATTCGCCGAGGACCATCTCCCCGGCGCGGTCAATCTGCCGGTCCTCGACGACGAGGAACGCCACCGAGTCGGGCTCGTCCACGCTTCCAATCCCTACGAAGCGCGACGTCTCGGGGCGTCCCTCATCACTCGCAACATCCACCGTCACCTCGCTGTCACTCTCGCGCAAAAGCCCAACTCCTTTGCCCCTCTCCTCTACTGTTGGCGGGGCAACCTGCGCTCGCAATCCATGGCCATGATCTTCCGCGCCATCGGTTGGCGGGCCCGCGTGCTCGAGGGCGGCTATAAAACCTGGCGACATTTCCTCATCCACGACCTCGAGCCGGCACTCAACGGCCTGTCATCCGGCTTTGTCGTCCTTGCCGGACTCACCGGTTGCGGCAAGACCCGCCTGCTTCATGAGCTGAAAAAACAAGGGGCTCAGGTTCTCGACCTCGAGAGGCTCGCCAACCACCGCGGGTCCATTCTCGGCCATCGGCCCGATTCCCCCCAGCCGTCCCAAAAGATGTTTGAGTCGCTCCTCTGGGAACGACTTCGATCCTTCGACGCCGACCGTCCGGTCTTCACCGAAGCCGAATCCAATCGCATCGGAACAATTCAGTGCCCACCCGCTCTCTGGAAAAAGCTCGGTGCAAGTGAAGTCGTCCTCGTCGACCTCCCCCTCTCCGAACGAGCCCGCCTTCTGACCGAAGACTATCACCACTTCATCGAAAATCCCGCTTCGCTTCAAGAAACGCTCAATGGCCTGCGCCGCCTCCGGGGCCACCAGCAAGTCGACTGCTGGCAACAACAAATCGAGCGCCAGGACTGGCAGGACTTTCTCGAGTCCATCCTCACCGACCACTACGACCGTTGCTACCGTCGCCCGGGTTCCGAGAATTCAGTCTATCGGCAACCCGCCCGAAGTCTCTCGCTTCCCACCGCTGACCAAGCGAGTTTTTGTGAAGCAGCCGCCTCCTTGATTGCGACCTCGTCCTGATCCCCGCCCGATGATCGACGTTCACAACCACCTCCACGACCCGTGTTTCCAAGGAGAGCGCGAGCGCCTGGTGGATACCATGCGCGAGGCCGGAATCACCGCCTGCGTGGTCAATGGCACCTGCGAGGAAGATTGGCCCGAAGTCGCCCGCCTCGCCAAGCGCTACCCCGGCTTCGTCCTTCCCGCCTTTGGACTTCACCCCTGGAAAGTCGCCGACCGCTCGTCGTCGTGGCTCGACACCCTGGCCGCCTTTTTGGAATCCCACCCCGGGGCCGGGCTGGGCGAGTGTGGACTCGATCGTTTCATGAAAAACCCTGATCTCGAAGCCCAGCAAGGGGTCTTCCGCGCTCAACTCAGGCTGGCCCGCGAGCTTCATCGCCCGGCAACCATCCACTGCCTCCGGGCCTGGGGACCACTTCTCGAGAATTTGAAAGCGATTGATCAGCGACCTCGCTTCCTCCTCCACTCCTACGGAGGGTCCCGGGAGATCGCCCGCCAATGCCTCGAACTCGGGGCCTGGTATTCCTTTTCAGGGCATTTCCTCCATCCCCGCAAGGTCCGGACCCGCGAGGTCTTTGCCGACCTGCCGACCGACCGCATCCTCGTGGAAACCGACGCTCCCGAGATGGCTCCCCCAAATCCTCCCTATCACTTCGGGACACACAACCACCCCGCCAACCTTCCTTTCATCGCCGCAAAACTCGCGGCGCTCTGCGGTTGCCCGGTCGACACATTGACCCGGAACGCCCAACGATTCCTCGGCCGATCGGACGAGGAATCTTCGGTCTAGCCCGGCTTGGACCGGGGAAATCGCTCCCAACCGGGATCAATGAGCCCGGCAGAACTCCTCGAATCGAGTGATGCCCTCGTTGAGGATGTCCAAGGTCGTGCAGTAGCTGATGCGGACGCCCATGTCGTGGCCGAAGGCCACCCCGGGCACGGCGGCCACCTTGTAGCGGGTGAGGAGCTTGTCGCAGAGGTTCACCGACTTCAGGCCCAGCTCGGTGCAGTTGACAAAGAAGTAGAAGGCTCCTTTGGGCTCGACCACACTGACATTTGGAATGGCCTTGAGACGGCTCAACATAAACTGACGTCGAACATCGTATTCGCCCCGTAGGTTCTCAATGAAACTCTCGGAAGCCTCGTCCTTGAGCGCGGCAAGAGCGCCGTATTGCGCAAAGGTGGTGGCGTTCGAAGTGGTGTGCCCTTGAATGGTGGAAAGGGCCGATGCGATCGCTTCGGGAGCGGCAGTGTAACCCACCCGCCAACCGGTCATGGAATGGGACTTGGAAAACCCGTTCACGGTGATGGTGAGATTGTAGGCCTCCTCACTGACCGAGGCCACGCTGACGTGTTCCTGTCCTCCATAAACGAGATGCTCATAGATTTCGTCGGCAAGGATAATGATGTCCTCATAGGAGGCGACCTCGACGATGCCCTCAATTTCTTCGCGGCTGTAAACTGACCCGGTCGGATTCCCCGGGGTGTTCAAAATGATCATCTTGGTCCGCGGCGACATCGCTTCCTCGAATTCCTCGGCGGTGATTTTCCAGCGATTGCTTTCTTTGGTCTCAACGAACACCGGAATGCCCCCGGCCAACTTGACCATTTCGGGATAGCTCACCCAGTAGGGCGAGGGAATGATGACCTCATCTCCTTCCTCGACAACCGAGAGAATGGCGTTGTAGCAGGCCTGCTTTGCCCCGGAGGTGACACAAACCTGCTTGGGCTCGTAGTCCACCTTGTTTTGCACCCGGAGCTTCTCGGCAATGGCCTCACGAAGCTCGGGAATCCCAGCGGCGGGGGTGTATTTCGTTTTGCCCTCGGCCAACGCTGTGTAGGCAGCCTGCTTGATGAAATCCGGAGTATCGCAATCCGGCTCACCTCCGGCCAGCCCATAGACTTCTTCCCCGGCCGCCCGGAGTGCCTTGGCTTGGTTGGTCACCGACAAGGTGAGCGAGGGAGTGACAGAAGTGACGCGTTTCGAAAGGCTTTCCATGATGTTGTTTTCTTTGGTTTCACCCCAAAACCGGGAAAAAACATCGATGGTCGCGGACGGCGCGTTCCTCCCCGGGGAGCCCCGGAGTTCTGCACCTCGACCGCACTCGTTGCAAGGGAAATGCGGTTCGCCAGAATGAATTTTTCACGATTTGATTGCGCCGTCCCTTCCACGCCGGAAGAAGGCCGTGACCCACTTGCCCACTTTCTTTTTTTGGAGGCAGCAGAATCCACATTCGACCGCCCGTTCTTCTACCGCCGACCACTGATCATGGAGAATCCCGGACAAAATCAGGCACCCGTCCGGCTTCACCCACTTTTCAATCCTCGGCAAAGCCTCGATGAGCACCGAGGAAAAGAGATTGGCCACCACCACCTCGAAGCGACGATCGCTCTCCCAACGAAACACGTCATTTTCGAACAACTCGATCCCGTCCACGCCATTCCGGGTCAAGTTTCGCCTCGCCACCTCCACCGCCTTGCCATCGAAATCAAAGGCGGTCACCTCGCCCGCCCCAAACAGCCTCCCCGCCATCGCGAGGACCCCGCTTCCGGTGCCGAGGTCAAGCAGGCCCCAACCAGGAGCCAAGTCGCCCGCCTGATCCACCAACAACCGCAAGCAGGTCGCGGTGGTGGGATGATCTCCGGTCCCAAAGGCCATCTCGGGCGGCACCACGATCACCTGCTTGCCCGGATACCGGTCTGCTTCGACCTCGATTTGGGAAATGACCAAACGGTTCCGGATCATCAGGGGCTCGACCTTGGGAGCTCCCATCGCGACCCAGTTCCGGTTCTTCAACTCTCGCAGCGATCCTCCGAATTGTTCCCGGATCGCTTCCGCATCCGCCTCGCTGTTGCAGTAGACCTCAACCCGCACCGATTTTCCTCCCTTGATCTCGGTGATCACCGAATTGGGATTCCCGTAAAAGCGTTCCTCCCACGCGTCCGCCCACTTGACCGCCGACAACTTAGACCAAATCCACATTGTGTCTCGATATGCTCAAGCCCATCGGAAAGCAAGACTCGAGAGAATCTCCATCCCCTCAGGGTAAGCAATTACGGATCACCATCCCCGCGAAACGCTCAAAACAGTATGGCAGGTGCTTTGGAGAGTCAGCTCCGACCCTAGGGGTGCGCCCTCCCCAAGGGGCGACGTGAGGTGGTCAACCACCATCCACTCCGTTGGTCACGATGCGTGAAATGCCGGCTCAAAAAGGGAAGTCCGGGGCATTGCCGATTTCCAGGCCTTCACCGCCGGTCTTTGGCCCGATAGGGAACCTTAAGCCTGAAGAGCCTTTCCATCGTCGCGAAGGTCGAGCGAAGCCCTACCTGCCGGGCCCGGATCATCGACTTCGCCTGCTCCAAGAACTTGAGGGCCTCCTCAAATCTCCCGTTCTCCGCCAACGCCGCGGCCAAGGTTCGCAGGAAAACGGGCTGGCTCTCCCGGGTGATTTGGTGGAGCCGCGTGGCCAACTCCAAAGCCTGGGTTCCATCCCGAAGTTCGTCTTCTGGCGAGGTGGCCAAGATCCAAGCGAGCTGGTTCAGGGCGATGTCCCAAGTGGGTAGGATCTTCAAGGCCGCCCGGTAGTTTCCGATGGCCCCGGAGAAATCCTGCCTGCTCTCCGCCAGTAAGCCCAAGTTGAGGTAGGCTGTGGCATGATTGGGATCGAGAAGAAGAATCTGTCGGCAAAGGTCGTCCACCATCGCCAAATCACCCATCTGCATTTTCGCGGTCGCCAACAAGGAAAGCGCATCCAGATTTTGAGGAGAGTTCTTCACCAGGGTTTCGAGGTGCCCCGCAGCTAGGGAAGGTTGCCCGTTACGAAGGTAGAGGTGTCCCAGGTCCAGCAGGGCCTTACGGTCGTTGGGGTTCATCTGCAAAACCTCCTGAAATGCGGCCACCGCTTGGCCCTTCTCCCCGCCCTGTCGATGCAGGCGGGCGATGACGAAAAGCACCTCTTCGAGCGGAGTCGAGAGCAGACCACTTTCCTCCTTGGACTCCGGAATTTCACGAAGACGGGCCTTCTCAACGTATTGTCTCAGGTAGGCGATGGCGGCACCGCGTTCCCCACCATCAACCATCTTGAGGGCCACCCGGACCGGTTCGGACCCCAAGGCCGGCGATACCCAACGCCCCGGGAAAGGCGCGGCCTGGTTTCGCCACTCACGGGGCGGCCCCTGCAGTCTGGCAACATCCTTCAAGAGTTCCTCGACCTTGACCGGCCCCTTGTAAATCACAGCCACCAAACCCCTGTCGTCGAGAAGGAAGCTGGTGGGCGTGGAGATGGGAATCTGCATCCCAAGATTCATCATTTGCAATGCGTCGAGCGCCGAGATGGCATCCGCCCCGGCGGTGCCGGAATCGAAGGGATACTTGAGTTCCGCAAGGACCCGACGGGCCTTCTCGCGACGGGCCTCCTCCCCATCCGCGGTCGCTTCGTCCACGTTGAGGGCGAGGACCTGCAAGCCGACGCCCTCGATGGACTGACGATGCCGCCCGAAGTCCGCCAGTTCATCAAGGCAGGGCTGGCACCAGGCCGCCCAAAGGTTGACCAACACCGGATTCCCGACGAACTCATCGATCCGGCCCGACGTTCCATCAGGCTTCTCGTACGAGATCGCTGGGAAAAGCGGACGAGCCGCCGTCACCACCCGGGCAAGATCGGAAATCACCGGAGCTTCCACTTCCGCGGCTTGCGGGGTCACCCGACCTGCGGGCGGATTCCATCTCACAAGCTCTCCCTTACCCTCGATGATCTCATAATGCCGGTCGGCCTTCACGCTGCGGAAGCGCTCCACCAACCCGCCCGGCCAACGCACCACCAATTCCTCGATCGCATCCGATGACCCGAGTCCGAAGTGCACCCACTTGCTCGACTGGGAAAGAAAGGCTGCCCCGGCCCGGACCGTCCTGATCATTTTGACCTGCTTGTCCCCGCCGAGTTGCACCTCTACCCGGGCACCAATGGCATCGCGATTTCCCCGGGTGCCCCGAAGACGGAGCCCCAGAGAGTGCCCCTTTTCTCCCATCCGGTTGTGCAAAAACCGCAACTGGGGCCCATTCCGGTTCAAGGCCCAGACATCGAGGCAGCCGTCGAAATCCCAATCAACCAGACCGAGGGCCCGTCCGTCATCGAGAAAATCAAATCCCGACACCGCCGAGGCATCGGCGAATTGCTCCTCCCCCAGATTGAGGAAGCAGCTATTTCGTTCCCTGCCGCTCAGGGAAAAACCCCGCGCCAGCATCTGGGTGATGGCCGCCCACGAGAGGAGGTAGTCGTCCCGGGACTCTGGGGCGGTCTCGGCGACCGGTGATTGCGCCGCCACGCGGCGCCACCAGAAACTTCACAAATCGGTGGTGTCAGTTTCCGTGACATACCCGTTGGCCACGAGGATGTCCGACAACGTATCGTTGTTGAGGTCAGCGAAGACGGAACTCCACGCCCAACGTCCCACCCCGACTCCCGACGAGGACGTGACATCCTCGAAGGGCTTCTCAGCGCCCCGATTCATCATCAGGGAATTCCCCCGGGCATGCCGCTGGAACTTTTTTCGAATCGAGGGGTCGGCTTCAGGCATGAACCGGTCCTGAAAAGTGATGCGGTTGCCCGCCCCGGAGAACATATTACTGACATACAAGTCCATGAGGCCGTCGTTGTTGCAGTCTCCCCAATTGGCCGACATCCCGGGCGAGAGATCCTCGGTTGCCAGCGCCGGGGCCACATCGACAAAACGTCGCTCGCCCGGCAAATCGCCCGGGTCATTACGATAAAGATTGTTCCGCCCGAAGTCGTTGGCGACGTAGAGGTCCTGGTCGCCGTCATTATCAAAATCCTCCCATGCTGCCGACAACGACCAGCGACGATTGTTTTGATCCAAACCGGTCTCCGCGGTGACATCCGTGAAGGACAACCCGCCCTCGTTTCGCAGGAGCATGTTGGGGCTCCCGTTTTCGGCGTCGTGCATGGGGATCGGGACATGATGCTCAAACTCGGCGATCCCCGCCCAGACATTCCCGTAATTGCAGACGTAAAGATCAAGATCGCCGTCATTGTCAAAGTCGGCCGAACTCAAGGAGTAAGGCGCTCCCCGTGAAGCCAACACTCCGGCCTCTTCAAAATTCCCTGAACCGTCGTTCCTCATGAGCAAAAGCTGCCGCCTCATCGCGATCACGAGGTCCTGGTCACCATCGTTGTCGAGATCCACAAAAAGGGCCGACCTCGTGAGATCCAGAAAATCAACTCCTGCCTCTGCCGAATGATCCTCCAAGGTCCCGTCGGACCGTTGAACCAGGAGACGGTTCGGCAGACCTCCGGTCTGGCAGAGATAAAGATCATCCAGGGCATCACCATTGACGTCACCAAGAGCCAGACCCTTGTATCCCCCCGGCTCCCCTCCAAGGCGCTGGCTGAGGTTGCGCGACCAATGGCTCGCTCCGGGCAGAAGTTGGCTTTCATAGGCATCCACCGAACTCATCAGGGACGCAGTGCAGTCGCGCATCCCTTTGCCCGACGGGAAGGCGGCGCGGACTTCCTCGTAGGACTCCGGAAAGATCCTCGCAATCATGGGAGTCTCTTCATCTTCGCCCTCAACCCAGACAATCCGCCAGGTCGCATTCTGCTGAATTGAATTCCCCTTGTCCCCTCCATAGCTATGAAAAATGACCGAGGTCTCGACCTCCTTTTCACGCGGCGTCACCCGGAAGATCTTGAACTTCACCCGAATTCCCTCCTTCCCGGTCAGAGGCTTAGCCAGCTCTGTCAGGGCCTTCTCAACCGCGTCCCTTCCCTTGAAATCCGCGACAGGATTTTCCGGGTCTTCCGATCGCAAAACGCTTAGCCCTTGAACCTGATACTTCATGGCCAGTTGATCCGGACGAAGGAAACCGGTCTCACAATCAACCGCCAAGAGATCCTCTAATTCCACAGAAGCCAAATCTTCTCGGCCAGTTCCCCCAGACGAGACTTGGCCACGACGTGGAATTTTTCGGTATCCCATTCATCCCCCTCCGGCTCGGCTCGGGCAAACTCGGCAGCCAGTCTCTCGCCCATCGTCCCCTTCCGCGGCGCAGCCGACTGGATGTCTTGGGATCCATCGTTGGGGAAGTCATCCTGAACGATGGCAGACTCACTTTTGGACCCAGTATTTCCCGTAGGAAGCGAGACCCACCCCCAAAGGCCCGCAAGAACGAGAACGCCAAGGCCGAGCCAAAGACGTGCCCATCCTGACCGAGAGAAGATCGGAATCGCAGTCATGAAATAGCATGGAGGCCCTCCTGAGCCCGCCGAATAAAATCCCTGATTTTCAGGTGGTTCGATATGCCTCAGGGTCGACCTCGGCATAAAAACCGAACCGCTCACCCCGCACCTGCGGGCCAGTTCCTAGCGGCGACGCCGATAGCCCAGACCTGCTACCGCGGTCAACCCGGTAAGGAGCAGGCTGCCCGGCTCGGGAATGGCATTCACGGTCAAGTTGGCCAGTCCGAAATACTCGTCGGCATCAGCCTCACTCCGGGTGACGATCAGCTCAATGGTCGCGGTGGAAGCGGTGTTGGTGATTCCCTGAAGCGATGGCTCGAGGGACATGTCGTAAAGGGCATCGTGGCCCCAAGCCCCCGTCCGATAACCATTGAGATTGGAAGCAGGAGCTCCATCCACCCCTTGCTTGCGGATGATGGCAGCGGCTTGACCCGACGGGGTATCTCCGTAGCCCGGGCGATCCGGGGAACGTCCCCCAAAGAAATCGTTGAACACGGTCACCCCATCCACCCGAACTTCCAAGCCGTCCGTCTGACCACCGAAGGCCCCGTCAAGACCACCCCCGGCATTGAAGAAAAAGCCGATGTCCAAGGTTCCGCCCGGAGTCAGCCCGGTCAGATTGAGGCTCGCAACATATTGTCCGGCCGTCGGAGTGAAAAGCCATTGGCCGGAGAGGCCGAAAGCTGTCACATCGATGTCAGCGCTCCCTTCCGCACTATTTCCACTGCCAGCGTTGTCAAAGGGACGCTGGGTGAAGGCAACCGGTCCCCCCGCGATGTCCAAGTTGGCCGGAATGGAGGAAAAATCAGTCGAAAAGACCGTGACCGCCAGCGAAGGGCCAGCCGTTAGAAGCAAGGTGGCCGGAATGGCCAAACCATGGGTGCGCGCCAGTTTTACGTGTTTCATTGTGTTATTCGTGTGTGTTTGCAGAACTCTGTTCCGCGTGAGTGCTTTATTTCTTAGGGTATAGCGGTAATCGCCCGGCCCCGTCAATCCAATAAATGCATTAATTTATTTCTCATGCCTCAAGGCTTCAATCTTTTACTGACGTTGAATCCGAAAGAAGACCACTTTCTGATCGGTGACAATCCCGTTCAGGGAGGAGCTCTGCGAGGTGCGCTCGCCGGCCCCGGCGACGACATTATCATCCAGCTCGTTGTTCCAATCCACGAGATCAAAGGAGTAAAAGACGGTGTAGGTTTCCCCCTCGCTGCTGGGCCAAGTCAAGTTGATGGTGTTGGTCTCGGCGACGTATTTCACTTGGGTGATCTCAGGAGTGCCTCCTCCCCCCCCGGCATCGGTCTCCACCACGAGGTTGGCAAAGCCCAAATACTCGTCATTGTCAGCCTCACTCCGATTGGCAATGAACTCAATGGTGGCACTACTGGCGGTGTGCGGGATGCCCTGGAGGGAAGGATCGAGCGACATGTCGTAAAGAGCATCGTGTCCCCAAGCTCCGGTCCGGTAGGAGTTGATGTTTGAAGCCGGCGCCCCATCAACCCCCTGCGCCCGGATCAAGGCCGCGGCCTTGCCTTCATCCGTGTCCTGATAGCCGGGACGATCCGGCGACCGACCACCAAAGCCAATCGGCCCGAAGACCGTCTGACCGTCCACCGTGACTTGAACCCCGTCGTTCTGCCCCCCGAAATAGCCATCGATCCCACCTCCGGCCAGCAGAAGGAAACCAATATCGAGGGTTCTGTGTGGTCCCAGGTTCGAGAGGGTCAGGGTCGCCTTGTAGTTCCCCGCCGTCGGGGTGAAGAGCCACTGCCCGGTCGCTCCAAACACCCCCACGTCGATCGACTGACTTCCTTCGGTAGATTGCCCCGACCCGACATAGTCGAAGGCCCGCAAAGTGAAAGGAACCCCGCCTTGGGCAACATCCAGTTCAGACGGAACACGGGAAAAGTCGGTGGAGAACACCGTCTCGGTGTAGACGAGGGTTGAGGAAGCGAAAAAAGCGATAGCGGAGGCGGTCCTTCCGCGAAAGAACCGGAGACATTGATTCGGCATGATTGTTTGAGGGTGTGTGTGGCCTCGAGCGCTAGCAGATCAGATCCCCTCCTGTCAATCTCGTTCTTTAAAAATCTGCGCGAGCCTTTTCCTCCCACCGATCATCCCGAATTGGCCGCCCCTTGACAAAAAATGAACCTCCTCCACTATTCCCCCGACAACGACAGGGGTGTTTCTCCGCTGCGGCAGGGATCCTGAGATCATACCCTCACCACCGGCGGTGTTTCACACACTCCGGGAGTCAGACCAAAATCTTTCTCACGCCTGTCGCGCTTTCCCACCATGAGCCGACAGGCTTTTTCGTGGTGCCCTTTCACTCAATCAGCCGATCATTCAACCACCCAGGAAACCAAAATCATGATTTCACCCGACGAAAACAACCTGACTCCCGAAAACGCCAAGCGCCGTTCCGACTACACCGGCAATTTCATTGAAGACATCGATAACTCCGAGGAGCTCGAGGCCATCGCCAAGGACCCCACCATTTTCCCAAATTCTACTCGCGTTTACGTCGAGGGCAGGATCCATCCCGGCCTCCGGGTCCCCATGCGCGAGATCCGCCTGTCCGACACGGAACACCCGAATGGCGTGGTGGAAAAGAATGCGCCTATCCGCGTTTACGACTGCTCCGGTCCCTGGGGCGACCCCGATTTCCAGGGGGACGTCCGCGAAGGGCTCCCCGCCCTGCGACGCCAGTGGATCCTCGACCGCGACGACGTCGAGGAATACCAGGGCCGGGAGGTCAAGGCCATCGACAACGGCTACCTCTCCGAAGCACACGCCGAAAAATACAACCAGAACAAGTCAGCAAAGAACAAACTCAAGGAATACCCCGGCCTCAAGCGCAAGCCCCTCCGCGCCACTGGTAAAGCGGTGACCCAGAAATGGTATGCCGAACAAGGCATCATCACCCCCGAGATGGAATTCATCGCGATCCGAGAGAACATGGGGCGCCTCGAGGAGTTCAAAGCGATCCACGACCGCTACCCCTCGCTCGACGAGCTGCCCGAGGACGCTTCTGAGCAAATCAGGGAATTCATTCGCCAGCAAAACTCGACCCCGCCTGGGTATGAAATGCCCCGCCCGAGCGAGATTGATCCGATGAAGCAGGTCTCGCGCAACGTGATGAATCACCAACACCCCGGACAGAGCTACGGTGCCGAAATTCCCAAGCTGATCACCGCTGAGTTCGTCCG
>JALQTQ010000064.1 GCA_023263995.1 Akkermansiaceae bacterium
GACGGAAGATCTCCCAGACGTCTTTTTCGGCCTCGAAGAACTCCTTGCGCTCGCCCTTCTTGATGACGATGCGGATCAGTCCCCAACCCACCAGTTCCTTGAGGTTGGTGTGGGCGTTGCCCCGGCTGATGTGGAGTGCTTCCATTACCTCGTCGGTGCTCATGGCATCAGGCGCGGTCATCAAAAGAGCGTGGATCTGAGCCATGGTGCGGTTGATGCCCCACTGGGCACCCATGACCCCCCATTGGGTCACGAATTCCTCGCGCGCTTGCTCCAATTGACTTCGCTCGTCGCTCATCCTCTTTCAGTAATTACTGAAAGTTCATTTCTGTCAACCACATGATTCTCGATTTTCCGATTTTTTGGGAGGATGAGGTGATGACTTCGGAGAACGGCCCGACGAAAGGACTGTCGTGTTGTCGGCGTTTCGGAGGGTTGTGTGGCTTCGTTTCCCTCTGATTCTCCTCCCCGGTCTTCTGGCGGCCCAGCAGCCGGTCGAGGTGGAGACCTTTCTCACCCGTTACTGCTACGACTGTCATGGGGAAAAAAAGAGCAAGGGAGACCTCACCCTACATGATCTCGGGAGGGAGCTTGCCTCCGGCGACGAGACCGCAATCTGGCGACTCGTGGAGGAACAGTTGGAATTTGGCGACATGCCGCCGGAGGAAGCAAAACAACCGGATCTCGGGGAAAAGGAGGCCTTTCTGCGCTGGCTGCGGGCCGGGCTACAGGAAGCCACCCGGCAGGGAAAAGGCCGGGCCCTCCTCCCGGAATTCGGCAACGAGGTCGATCACGATCTTCTTTTCGGTCCGGGGCCCGGCCCCGTCCTCCCGGGTCCGCCGAGGCTTTGGCGGCTGCGTCAGGATTTCTATCACGACCTCATGAACCGGGCTGGCGACGGCGTCAAGGGCTTGAGTGCTCCCATGGCCGGAAGGGGAAAGCCCGGCATCCGCGACTACGCCGCCCTCTTCACCATCGATGAAGCCACCATCGACATGCTCTATCGCAATGCCGAAACGGTGGTGGAGAAACAACTCAGTCAGAATGGGTCACGTTTCAAGCACCTCGCACGATTACTGGAGCCGGTCCCGAGCGCAGAGCAGGTCGGTGCCGCGATCCAGCAGCAATTCGAGCTCGTGCTGCAGCGTCCGGCCACCGACGAGGAACTCAATCGTTTCCGGGAGTTTTGGAAGAAAATTGCGGCCAAGGGCAATCCCGGGGTGGCAGCGAGAGCCCTTCTGGTGGCCATCCTGATGCAGCCGGAAGTCTACTACCGTGAGGAGACGGGAGACGGGCCGGTCGACCACCTCGGGCGACGACGCCTCTCCCCCGAGGAAATCGCGCGCAGTCTTTCCTACGCCCTCGGCAACCACTACGACAGCGGGCTCTTCCGTGCGGCTGCGGAGGGACGTCTCGACGGAGCCGCGGGAGTGGCGGAGGCCGTGCGCGCCGTGCTGGCTTCGCCAAAATACGAGCCTCGTCGGACGATGGATTTCTTCCGGGAATACTTCGGATATGAAGCCGCTCTCGAAGTCTTCAAGGACGAACCGGCCAACGGGAATTACCGCCCACGCCTCATGGTCAGTGACCTCGAAGCCCTCATCGCATGGATCTTGGAGAAGGACGGAGAGGTCTTCCGAGAACTCCTCACCACCAACCGTATTTTTGTCAACTGGTCCTACCATGAGAAGGAACGCAAGGGGATGAAGCGGGAGAAGGCGGGGACACTTTACGACTACGGACAAGTTTACGGTTTTCCGCCCGACTGGGAATGGACCGATCAGCAACCGCTGGTCTCGCCCGGACCGCGGCGGGGCGTCCTGATGCACCCCGCTTGGCTTGCCGCCTTCTCCGGCAACTTTGACACCGACCCGGTGAAGCGCGGGAAGTGGATCCGTTTCCAGCTTCTGGGCGGAACCGTGCCCGACGTGCCCATCGGGGTCGATGCCCGCATCCCGGAGCATCCCGACCTGACCCTGCGCGACCGCCTGGCTTCCGCCACCTCCGCTCCCGAATGCTGGCGTTGTCATCGCAAGATGGACCCGCTCGGATTGCCCTTCGAGCAGTTCGACCACTACTCGGTGATGCGTCGTTTTGAGAAGGGCAGGAAGGTCGACACCTCCGGAGCGATCACCCGCACGGGCGTGGTCGGCCTCGATGGGCCCGTCTCCGATCCTTTCGTCATGATCGACCGGCTGGCGCGCTCGGAGCACGTCGAGCAGGTCTTCGTGCGCCACGTCTTCCGTTTCTTTCTGGGTCGTAACGAAACCACCGGCGACGCTGCCACCCTGCAACAAGCCCACCGGGCTTACCGGGAGAGCGGGGGAAGCTTTCGCGAGCTGGTGGTCGCCCTGTTGTCCTCCGACTCCTTCCTCTACCGTCAAGTCACCCCACCCCCCAAGCAATGACCCGCATCACCCGACGCCACTTTTTCCGGGGCATGAGCTTCGGAGCCTCCGGGACCTTTCTTCTTCCCTTTCTCGAAAGGCTGGAGGCGAGCCCCAGCGGCGCCAAGCAGCCCCTGCGCTTCCTCTTCTTCCTGCAGGGAAACGGCCTCATCCCCCGGCAGGTCTGGCCCGGTGAGGAGAAGATGGAACGGGAACCCGGTTTGCTGCTCGACCGCCCCCTGAGCGACCTCGCCTTCCCTGACGCCCTGCAGCCGTTGGAGCCGTTTCGCAAAAAGATGACCCTGATCCATGGCCTCTCGGGCCGGGTCTGCGGACCGCCCAGCCACTCGGCCGACTTCGGGGCGCTGGGATGCTTTCCCACCCGCCTCGGCGTGCATGGCGAAACGATTGATTCCGCCCTGGCCCGCCTGAACCCGTCCATTTTTCCCCACGTCGGCCTCGGGGTGATGGGCAAGGATTCGACCGTGGTTTACAACGTCTCGGCGGCCGGACCAGGACGGGCCCTGCCCACCCAATGCCAGCCCGGGGCAGCCTACCGACGTCTCTTTGCCAGCGCCGCCGGGGGGAGGGCGAGGAGCACCTTCGAGGCCCGCACCGACGTGCTTGATTTCCTGGCCGATGACGTGCAGCGCCTGCGCACGCGACTCGATGGTATCGAGAACGAAAAGCTCGACCGCTACCTCGGAGCCTTCGAGGAAATGGGCACGCGTCAGGAAGCCCTCGCCCAAGCCTCGGCCCGCATCAAGAGACATGCTCCCGGCCACCCCGAAGGTTTTCCCAGCGGCGCGGGAGGATTTGACCATCTCGAGGCCCAGCTCAGCATCGCGACCGGAGCCCTGGCAGCCGGACTGACCAAGGTCGTCACCGTGTCCTCCGGCAGCGGACGGCAGTTCAGCGACATCGAGGTGGACGGCCACGACCTGGGCCTCGGCGAGGGCCCCATCGGCCTCCACGCCATCGGCCACGGCAAGAGCTACTTCGGAAAAAGCTCGGAAGAAATCCACGGAGCCATCCGGCGCAAACATCTCGAGCTTTTGGCCGCGACCTTGAAGCAACTGGCCTCGATCCCGGAAGGCGACGGCTCGATGCTCGACAACACCCTGGTGGTCTACACGAGTGACCACGGCGAGGGCCATCATCCGGGTTGCAAGGAGTGGCCCTTTGTCCTCATCGGCGACCTCGGTGGACGGCTCAAGGCCGGCAACCGGCTGCTCCGTTATCCCTGGTATGGCAAACCGGGACACCGCACCACTGCCAACCTCTACACCACCTTTCTCCACGTCGCTGGCCAACCGTGCGAACGTTTCGGCCTCGCCGATCTCGACCTCCGGGACCTCGACCAAAGCGGGCCCCTGTCCGAATTGATGACATGATCCGGCGAGTCATTTTCCTTCTTGGTCTCGGTCTCCTGGCCCTGTCCGGCCGGGAAGCCACCGCCACTCGTGGGATCGTCTTTTGCTGGTGTCCGCCTGCCGACGGTCAGGAAGGATTCTGGATGGCCAAACACGAAGCCACCGTCGAACTGGTACAGGGAAAGGCCGGGCTCACCCTGGCAGACGGAACAGTGCTGCAACCGGACCACCCGATGGTGATGGCGGACCTGAAGACCATCGATCGCTTCCTGAGATCTCTCAGCGAACAGGGACGCAAGGACGGCACCCTCCCCGAGGGCTGGGAATACGATCTGCCCACCCAGAGTGAATGGACGAGGGCCTGTCGTGCCGACAGGGATGAGGAGCCATCGCTCGCACGTCTTGCCCGGGAAGCCAACTTTGCCGACCAATCGCTGCGTCAGTCCGCGGTTGATGGCGACTTTTCCTACGCCGAATCCGGGGTGAACGACGGCTTCGCCTTCGTCGCTCCGGTCGGCTCGCTCAAGGCCAACCCGCTTGGAATTCACGACCTTCGCGGCAACGTCTGGGAGATGGTCTGGCGCGAGAACCGCGAAGAGAAGCAGATCATCTTTTGCGGCGGCTCCTGGTGTTCGCCGGCCGCCCAATGCCGGGCCGATTCCCGACGCCAGGGGTACGATCGCGAGAAGTCCCGCTTCTCGGGCTTCCGCATCGTGATGCGGAAAAAAAAGCCGGACTAAAACGAGATTGCCTTGCCGCTGCATGACGTCCACTCATCGTCTTGCCCTTTGAGCGATTATCCCTACGAAGCACCCTGCGAAACGTTCGCGCCCCCTTTGTTGGGGGGGCACTTCCAGCATCGGTTCAGGTCTTTACCCTTTCCAACCTCAATCAGGCCAATCTCGAATATCAAAGGAACAGGGCAAATGCCGATGCCGTCAATCAATGGGTCGACCCCATCCGCAGGATTGCCTACGCCGAACTCGGGGTCTTTCTCTTCACCGTCATTCTCTGGTGCGTCTGGAAGAATCTATCCTGCAAGAACGCCTGGTTCTTTCGGATTGGCAACCAGCAATCGCTGCTCGCCAATCCTCTGAATCCCGACGACGTCTTCACTCCCGGCTGGTCTGTGGGATGGCACTTCGTTCCCGTCGCCCACCTCTGGAAACCTTTTCAAGCCATGACCTTCATCCGGAATGAAGTCAGGGACACCTTCAAGGACGGACCCATCGTGGGAATCGGGTGGACCCTGTGGATCGTCATGATCATTTCCTCCTGGATCCTGACCCGCAAAGGAGATCTCACCACCACCGAGGGCATCAACAACTTCAACAGCAAGCTGATGGTAAAAAGCGGCATCGGCATCGCTGCCACCATTCCAAGCGCTCTCGTGATGATGACCATCACCCGCGCCCAACAGGAAAAGGCGCGGGCGCTCAAGTCCCAACCGAGTTGAGAGGAGATCCTCCTTACGCATCGGTCAACGCCGCCACCCCGGGCAGGGTCTTGCCTTCGAGCAGTTCGAGGCTGGCGCCGCCGCCGGTCGAGATGAAGCTCATGCGATCGGCCACCCCGAACTTGACCGCAGCAGTGACCGAATCGCCTCCACCCACGATGCTCAGGGCTCCGCTCTCGGCCACCGCTTCCGCGATCTCCTTGGTGCCCTTGGCAAAGCAGTCCTTTTCGAAGACACCCATCGGTCCGTTCCAGACGATGGTCTTGGCCCCGGCGATGACCTCCTTGAATTCAGCGATGGCCACGTCGCCAATATCGATCCCCTCCTTGTCCTCGGGGATCTCACCGCCTTCTCCGTAGACGCCGGTGACCCAGGTCTCGGCTCCTTCCTTGAACTCCTTGGTGATGCGGGTGTCCGCCGGGAGAAGAAACTGCACCCCTTTTTCCTCGGCCTTCTTGAGAATCTCGAGAGCGAGGTCCATTTTGTCGTCCTCGACGAGGCTCATGCCCACCTTGAACCCCTGCGCCTTGCGGAAGGTGTAGGCCATGGCACCGCCAATGAGAATGGTATCGGCCTTGTCGAGCAGGGCGGTGATGACCTCGATCTTATCGCTCACCTTGGCCCCACCCATGATGACCACAAAGGGCTTCTCCGCTCTTTCCAGCTTCACTTCGAGGTATTCCAACTCGCGCTCGATGAGAAGGCCCATGACACTCTTTTCCACGAAATGGGTGACCCCTTCGGTGGAAGCGTGGGCACGATGGGCGGTCCCAAAGGCATCATTCACAAAGAGCGTGGCGTCTCCAGCCAACTTCTTGGCGAAGTCAGCATCGTTCTTTTTCTCCTCGGAATGATAGCGGGTATTCTCGAGCAAGAGGATGTTGCCATCCGAGAGACCGGCCCGCAGCGACGCCGCCTCCTCACCAACGCAATCGCTGGCAAACTTGACTTCGCATCCCAGTAACTCACCGAGACGGGCGGCCACTGGCTTGAGAGAGTATTTTTCCTCCCGTGCCTCGGTGGGGCGACCCATGTGGGAGCACAGGACGAGGCGGGCTCCCTTGTTCCTCAGTTCCGTGATGGTTGGAAGGGCGGCCCGGATGCGGGTGTCGTCGGTGATTTCCAAGGCGTCGTTGGTGGGAACGTTGAAATCAGCTCTCATCAGGACTTCCCGACCTGCGACATCGATATCACGAATGGTGAGTTTGCTCATAATAGGTGGCCCTTGAGTGACCCCAACCGGCCCCGCTGTCAAGGTCGGGATCCTCCGGGTTTCCCTCTTGTCAACCCAAGACGGTCAGGCCAGTGTCGCGCCGCGTCATGAAAATCAAGAAAGCGGTCATCACCGCCGCCGGTCCCCAGCAGCAACACCTTCCCTTACAAACCTTGGTCAGCCCCGACGGTGAGACAAAAACGGTGGCCGCCTTCCTCCTCGACGAAATCTTTGCCAGCGGTATCGAGTCGGCCGCCATCATCATCGCGCCGGGGACGCAGGGCGACTTCACCTCCGCGGTGGCCCAGCACCTCGACAAGATCACCCTGATCGAACAAAGCGAACCGCTCGGATACGGCCACGCCGTCCTGCAGGCCCGCCCCTTCACCGGGTCCGATCCCTTCCTGCTCATGATGAGCGACCACCTTTACCTCTCCTTTGCCAAGAAATCCTGCCTTCAGCAGCTCATGGCATTTGCAGCGCAGACCGACGGTCCGGTCTCGGCCGTTCAGCCGACCCACGAAAGCAAGCTTCCCTTCTACGGCACCATCGCGGGCACCCCGGTTCCCGGCTTGCAGGGGCTCTACGAAGTTTCACGAATCATCGAGAAGCCCACCCCCACGGTGGCCGAGCAAGAGCTCATCGTGCCGGGACTGCGCTCGGGCAATTACCTCTGCTTCTTCGGCATGCACATCCTCAATCACGCCGTCATGGACCACCTTGAGAAGAGCTTTGCCGAAAACGGTGCCCCCCTCGCCCTCACCCCCAGCTTGGATGCGGTGGCCGACGCCGAACGATACCTCGCCTGCGAAATCGAGGGCCTTCGCTTCAACATCGAGGAACCCTACGGCCTTCTGCGGGCTCAACTCGGCATGGCCCTCGCCGGGGAATCACGGGACGAGGTGATGGGCACCATGATCGAACTCATCGGCGCCACCCGCCGCTAGCCCCCAGCCCACCGCCCCATGCTCGTCTCCCTGATCACTTCCGAGGACGCCGACCTGCGCGACCGCTCGCTGGCCGAGGCCTGCGATAACCTCGACGCCGAGGCCCTGCTCGCCGAATGTGGGGAACTCGACGCCTTCCGTCGCGCCTCCGACAACCTCTACCATCGGGTCCGCGCCCTCTTCTTCCTGCAGGCCATCTACCGCTACCACCTGCCCGGCAAGCTCCCACCGCAGGCTCCCGGAGCCATCCCCTTTGCCGGATACGAAGACCTGCTCGGACGTCACTTCGAGGAGGCCATCGATGTCTTCCTTGCCGTCCAGCAAAAGGAGGGAGCCTCCGATGCCATCTCCTCGGCGCTCGCCGCGGCCTACCACCAACTCGCCTTCCAGACCCTCGCCAACCAGGTCCGGCGGTCGGTCCGCACGGTTCGTGGCAACCAGTGGATGTTCCGCATGGGCCACCCCGCGGACCATCCGCTGCGCATCCGCCCCGAACTCCTCAAGACCACTAACCACCTCCCCCCCGTCCTCTGCGAAAGAACCCCCGTCCGCATGGACCTGACCCATTCGGCTTGGTCGGATATCTTCTTCCTCGGGATGGACTTCCCGCAGGGGGCCCGCGTGGTCAACGTCTCCATCGACCTTGCCGTCCACGGTCGCGATGCCAGCCCGAAGCCTCCAGTCGAAGCCTACCTCCGCGTGATCGAGGAACCGGTCCTCCGGCTCACGTCCATCGACCTCAGAACCACCGCCACCATTTCCGCCCTCGCCGATGTCTTTGACTTTGCCAAAGACTACCTTGGCCTCCTGAAGGCCGCGGTCATCGCGTCGGGCATCGTCCCTCCCGGCATCGAAGGCTCGGGCAAATCCCTCGCCGACCTCCTTGCGCGCCTCGCTGGCCCCGGCAAAGGGCTTGAACTCATTTCATCGGTCAACGACATCCCAAAAGGCTCACGCCTCGCGGTCTCGACCAACCTGCTCGCCGCCCTCATCAGCGCCTGCATGCGGGCCACCGGCCAGACCCAATCACTCACCGGCGAGCTGACTGAAAGCGAACGCCGCCTCGTCCTCGCCCGCGCCATCCTCGGCGAATGGATCGGTGGATCCGGCGGCGGATGGCAGGACTCCGGCGGGGTCTGGCCCGGGATCAAGCTCATCGAGGGCGAAATCGCGGGCGAAACCGATCCGGAATTCGGCATCTCCCGCGGCCGCCTCCTGCCCCGGCACAAGGTCTTCAACGTCGAGGAGATTCCCGAAACGGCCCGGCAGGCCCTGACCGACTCACTCATCTTGGTTCATGGCGGGATGGCCCAAAACGTGGGCCCCATCCTCGAGATGGTCACCGAGAAATACCTCCTGCGTTCGTCCGCCGAATGGCAGGCCCGCCAAAATGCCCTCGACCTCCTCGACCGCATCGTGGAAGCCCTCTCCCGCGGCGATATCCGCACCCTCGGCCGACTCACCACCGAGAACTTCCGCGGCCCACTCCAAACGATCATTCCCTGGGCCACCAACCACTTCACCGAAACCCTCATCTCCCGGGTCTCGGAAAAATTTGGCGACGACTTCTGGGGCTTCTGGATGCTCGGCGGGATGTCCGGCGGTGGCATGGGCTTCATCGTCGATCCCTCCCGCAAACAGGAGGCCCTGAACCTCATCCACGGCATCATGCTGGAAACCAAGGGCCAGCTCGAGAACGCCCTGCCCTTTGCCATGGATCCGGTGGTCTACGATTTCGAAATCAACCCGCACGGCACCTTCGGTTCGCTGGCCACCGGCGAGGACGCTCTCCTGCCGCCCTCCTACTACCCGCTCGTTCTCGGCGACTCCCTGCGCACCCCGCCGGCCGACCTCTCGCCCGCCCGCCGGGCCGAGCTCGACCAATTCGCCGGAGCCTGCCAGACCAACCCGGCCTTCTCGGACTCGGTGCAAACCCTCTTCGACGCCCTCATTCCCCGCACCGCCGGCAAGGACGGGGAGGTACCCTCGCTCGACCTCCTCCTGAAAAAGAACGGCTTCGACCGCGCCCAGCACGAGCAAATCCGCAAGGACCTCCTCGAAGGCCGCATCGGGCTGGCCCAGAACCGCCTTCCCGCCACCACCGTGATCAAGGATGTCGCCCCCAACGACGTCACCGACTTCAGCGGAGGTCCTTCTACCGACAATCTCGTCCTCGGGGAGAAGGCCCTTGCCGACGGCGAGGTCGGCGTGATCACCCTCGCTGCCGGAGCGGGTTCCCGCTGGACCCAGGGAGCCGGGGTGTGCAAGGCCCTCCATCCCTTCGTGAAAATGGCCGGACGCCACCGCACCTTCATCGAAACCCACCTCGCCAAGTCCCGCAAACGGGGCCACGAGGCCGGCCCTCCGGTGCCCCACCTCTTCACCACCTCCTACCTCACCCACGAGCCGACCCGACTTTTCCTCGAACACGTCGAAAACTACCGTTACCCCGGCCCGCTGCACCTTTCGCCCGGACGCTCGGTCGGCCTGCGCATGGTCCCCACGGTGCGCGACCTTCGCTTCGCCTGGGAAGAGATGCCCCAGCAGGTCCTCGACGAACAACAACAGAAGATGCGCAACTCCCTGCGCGCGGCCCTCCTCGCTTGGACCCAGTCAGCCGGTGAGGCTTCGGACTACACCGACAACCTTCCCCTTCAGTGCCTCCACCCGGTGGGACACTTCTACGAAGTCCCCAACCTCCTCCTCAATGGCACCCTGGCCGAGTTGCTGACCGAACGACCGCAACTCAAGACCCTGATGCTCCACAACATCGACACCCTCGGAGCGGACGTCGACCCGGCCCTGCTCGGGCATCATCTTGCCAGCGGCACCGGCCTGACTTTCGAGGTCATCACTCGTCGACTCGAGGACCGCGGCGGCGGTCTCGCTTCGGTCGACGGACGCCCCCGCCTCCTCGAAGGCCTCGCCATGCCCCACGAGGAAGATGAATTCGCGCTCTCCTACTACAACTCGATGACGACCTGGATCGATCTCGACCAGCTCCTCGCGCTCTTCGAGCTGGACCGGGACGACATCTTGGCGCGGGACGAAGTCAAGATCACCGCCGCCATCCGCAAAATCGCCCACCGCCTACCCACCTACCTCACCCTCAAGGAGGTCAAGAAACGCTGGGGACACGGGCAGGAGGATATTTTCCCGGTGACCCAGTTCGAGAAACTCTGGAGCGACCTGACCACCCTGCCCGACATCAACTCACGCTTTGTGGTCGTCCCCCGACTCCGCGGCCAACAACTCAAGGACCCGGCCCAGCTCGACGGATGGCTCCGGGATGGCTCCGCCGATCACATCGCCTCGCTTTGCGAGTGGTCCTGATTTCCCAACCACCATGCTGGAAAAGCTCGACCGCTCGATCTGGTTTCTCATCGGGGCCAACCTGATCCCCCTCGTCGGCGTCCTCTTCTGGGACTGGAGCACCTTCGAAGTCGTGGCCCTTTACTGGCTCGAGAACGTCATCATTGGTGCGATCAATGTGATTAAAATGATCACCTGCTCACCCGAGCCGGGACTCATGGAGTCGGTGATGGCAGAAAAGATTGCCAAACGGGGAAAGCTCAACCCCGAAGAGCGGGAAAAGGTGGCGGAATTCGGCAACTCGGCCGGCCTGGTCAACAACGGCATCAAGTTCTTCCTGATCCCGTTCTTTGCGGTCCACTACGGAGGCTTCTGCCTCGGCCATGGCTTTTTTGTGTTCTTTCTGCTCGGTCGGGAACACGCCATGAACTGGAGCACTTCGGAAGGCAAGATGTTGCTCGAACTCGTGCAACAAACAGTGGCAACCGGGGGCCTTTGGGCCGCCCTCGGTCTGCTCGCCAGCCATCTCTATTCCTTCTTCGCCAACTTCATCGGCAAGGGCGAATACCGTCGCACCGCTGCCCCCATGCTCATGGTCGCTCCCTACGGCCGCATCGTGATCCTGCACATCGCGATCATCTTCGGAGCCTTCGCCATCATGGCCCTCGGCAGCCCGGTGTTCCTCCTCGCCCTCCTCATCGCGGGCAAGATCATCCTCGATATCAAATTGCACCTGCGTTCGCACCGAAAGCTGCAAGCAGGGGAATCCTGAGCGCCCTGCCGCGATCATCATCCGAACTGCGGGATCTTCAGCCACTCGCCCCCTTTCAGCGCCGATTGATGCGCCACGATTCCGGCCATCGTCATGTTGAGGGCATCGCCCACATCGACGATGGGCCGACGATCGAGGAGAATGGATTCAATGAAGCTGTTGGTCAGATGACCGTGGGAGCCACCGTGCCCGCCCGCCGACATTCCGGGAGGAAGCGGTGGGCGTTCCCCCGCGATGGTCTTGTCGTGCGGTTTCTCGCCGTAAACCCGCCCTTGTTCCCCGTGGGCGTCCTTCATGTCCCAACTGACCCCCATGCGTGAGATTCCTCCCTCGCTGGTCTTGAACATCGCGATCTCGGTCCCGAAGCGATTGCGATAGGGGTTGTCCTCCTCCTTGAAGACCGGATAAAGGCTCTCGCTTCCGAGCGCCGAGACCTCGGTGAGGCGACCTCCGGTGACTGAAACATAGTAAGCGGTGGCATGGGTGGGATACCACATCGGCGGAAGGCCGCGGCGCCAGCCGTGTTGATCAATCCGGCCATTCTTCGGATTATACCCCGCGAGTGTTCCCACCCCGTCGTGCCAGTATTCCCCTTCCGAATAAAGGATGCGGCCCAAAGCACCCGCCTGATGTTGCTTCCGTTTGGCATAGAGCGCGGCATGGAAGGTCGAGGTCTCGTTCATCATGTATGTCATCCCGCTCGCCCTGACCGCTTCGTGCAGCTTCTGCGCTTCATCCCCCGCTTCAAAACCAAAGACCGCCGGGACCGCCGAACACACATGCTTGCCGTGCTGCAAGGCCATGATGGCGAGACGAGCGTGGCTCGGGGCATCGGTGGCGATGAAAACGGCCTCGATCTCGCGATCCTTGATCATTTCTTCGCAGGACGGATAGGTCTTCTTCGCGCCCACCGCTTTCGCTAATGCGGCACAACGACCAGGATCGAGATCAGTGGCGGCCACCACCTCGACATTGGGATGCTGCTGATACCCGAAGGCCGCACCGAAACGGCAGAGGCCATACCCCGCAATCCCCACCTTGATCCTGCGATCTGAAAGCGGCTGCCATTTCGTCCCCGCCTGCGGTTCGTCCCCGGGCTTCTCGAATCCCGGAATGACCTTCCCATCGGCATCGGTCGGCGGGGTATCGCCCCCGGCGAGACCTGCCATTCCAGCCCACACCCCCACCCCTCCCATTCCTTGCAGGAAGCCCCGACGGGACAGGCCTTCCGTGCTTTCTTCTCCGTAGGGTGGTTCGTTCTCTTGGCTTTTCATGGATCAATAGGAGGTAGTTTCAAATGAGGCTCAACGGCCCCACACCTCCCCCGATAGCGACTCTCCCACGACAAATCAAGCTGGCGCTTTCAGACTCCGGACGCGAATCAACTTCCGCCTTGCGCTGTGGCAACAATGCCTCCTACTTTTGCGGAATATGAGACACACTGCACTACTCTCTCTAGCTCTGCTCAGTAATGCCCAGTCCGAATTAGTCGGTCAATGGCTCTTCAACGAGGGTTCCGGGTCAATCTACGCTGACTCTTCCGGTCATGGCAACGATGCCCGCCTCGCCGAGTCCCAGATTTGGTCGACCGACACTCCCGACACCGAATTCGCCAATCCCGCTTCCCTCTCGCTCAACGGCTCCACTGATTTCGTCAACACCAGCTACGCTGGCATCGGGGGCAACGCCTCCCGCACGGTGGCTTTCTGGATCAAGGTTTCCACTCTCAACAGCCATGGGATCGTGGCGTGGGGATTATCGACCGCAAGCGGAACAAAGTGGCATCTTCGCTTAAACGACGTCGCAACCAATGGTCCGCTCGGAGCAATCCGCACCGAAACCCAGGGGGACTTCACGATCGGGAGCACTCCGCTCAACGACGGGCAATGGCATCATGTCGCCAGCGTCTATCCCGACGGAGGAGGCGAACTCGGCACGGTCTTGCACTATGTCGATGGGATCCTTGAGTCCGCCGGCGGGAATGGAGGTTCCACTCAGGCCGTCAACACCAGCACCACCGCCGACCCGGTGACCGTCGGAAGACGTAACCAAAACGGGGTGCTTGGTTACTTTCCCGGACTCGTCGATGACGTCCGCATTTACAATCGGGCTTTGACCGCGCAGGAGGTCGCCGACCTTTCGGGCGCCACTCCCACCAGCACCGGCTTGGTCATGCACCTTCCCATGGATGAAGGAAGCGGCAGTCTGGTTAAAGACTTCGGGAGCGGAAACAACGACGGATCCGTTTCCGCTCCAACGCCCCCGATCTGGAGCGACGATGCCCCCCCCTCGCTTGCCTCCTCCCTCCTCTTCTCCAACAACAACGATCTCCTCTTCACCGACTACGAAGGGATTGGGGGCACCGCTTCACGCTCGCTGAGCTTTTGGTTCAAAACCACCCTCACCAGCGACAATGGCATCATCGGCTGGGGCGACGCCGGCGGCAGCGGTCTCAAATGGCACGCCCGTATCAACACCGCCCCGGTCGATGGCCCCGTTGGGGCCCTTCGTCTTGAGATCCAAGACGGACGCATCATTGCCACCACCCCGGTCAACGACGGAGAATGGCATCATGCCGCCTTTGTCTTTGAGGAAGATGCCGACCCGGACCTGGGCGATCTCGTCTTTTACCTTGATGGTCAGATCGACCCGGTAGCCAACCTCGTTCCGGTTCCCATCAACACCATCAACACCGGTGGTCCGTTCGCGGTCACTCTGGGAGGTCGACTGCAAGGCACCCTGCCTCGTGGGTTCTCGGGGAATCTGGCCGACCTTCGCATTTACGATACCGGTTTGAGCCAAGCCGAAGTCATGGACATCATGGCGGGGGGAGGAACCGGAGGCAGCGGCCCCGTCAT
>JALQTQ010000065.1 GCA_023263995.1 Akkermansiaceae bacterium
CGTGAGCTCAAGGTGCAGGCTTTGGAGTGAAGCCATTCCTCAGGGAAGCGACTGTGAAGTCTTGTCCGCGAGCTTCAACAGAGCCTTGAACCGAGAAGCTGATCCAAGCCATCACAACACACACGGCAATCGGCCATAGCAGCAACGGTCTTTACGATGTCCTGAAGGGCTTTCCGATCAATCCGAACGTTCTCACGGTCGTTCAAAATCACGTCGCATTCATCGTCCGTATTCGACAGTTCCTTCAGAGGAGAACGTCACTGCGTCGTTTTCTCAACCCAAAGCAATCTGGTCGCCATCATCATGGGACAGACCCGGGGTAAGTTTCGGGAGAGCCTCCTCGATTGGTGAAGCGATCCTTACCACGAGCTTCAGGCATGAGTTGACGAGGTCTGACGAGTGCCTCAGGTGCAATCAAGAACATCTGGAACCATTGCCGCGCCCGGGCAGGCGGGAGCCAGACCCGGTTCTTCGGGACTTTCCCATACTTACGATAATGACCGTCCCGATAGCACGATCCGAATTTTCCAAAGATCTCGCTTTCATAGGCGATCAGCCAGTTGAGGAAAGGCCGAGAGGCATCGTAGAGTTCAGCCCGCGAAGCAGCCCGATTGATCGAGTCCACCTGCCAAGCACCCGGAACCGGGGTTTCGTCCGAAGGGAGCCAAACGACGCACTTGCGCTTGGGACGGACGAAAGAAAATCCACCCTTTGGCCCATACCATCCAGCCACCGATCCATACAATTCGAGGTGTCCATTTTGCCACTCACGCCGATAACAGCTGGTTCCTCTAATCCCGGTTGATGGCGAGCGGCTGAATCCCTGCGAAACCAAAAGATTACCAGCGGGATGCAAAACATCCTGTCCCCAGAAAAACATCTGTTGCTGGATGCCCCATCCGCGAGATCACGGAAGAAATACGGAGCAAGGCCGGAGCGGGAATGAACCATTCTTCAGGGAGAGGCAGAAGAACCGTCCCCGGCAAGACAGGGACGGGGCGATTGGTTTTCTGATGAAATCTGCTTAACTGCGTCGGCGTAGCAGCGAGAGACCTACCATCGAAAGCAGAGCCATTATTCCGGTGGAGGGCTCCGGAATGACGTTGAAGGTGAGCGTCTCGGTGGTGGAGACCTCACCCAAGGTGAGGTGATTTCCGGTGGCTGTCAGTTCCACAGACCAAAGCCCGGTTTCGGTAAACCCCCAGTTCATGTGGTCGTGTTCGAAGCCTGATTCAAAGGCGTTGTTGTTGGCGGTCTCTCCGGGGTTGGTAGAGGAGAAGATGAAGGTGGCGGCCCCCAAACCATCAGTAGTCCAAGTCGAGAAGGTTCCCGACCCAGAAGGCGAGGTCACCGATCCCAGCGTGAAAGTGATGTTGGTGGTCCAGTCGGCTGCTCCGTTTCCGATGTCCAAAAGCTCCTCCGAGGCCAGTGCCACGAAAGGCACCCCGACCACTTGGCTCTGAGGCAAGATCCAAAGCGATTGGCCAGTCACCACACCAGCTCCGGGCAGATCAGTCGGAGCCGCAATTTCACGGTCGGCACCGGTCAGGACCACGAGACCGCCCACTTCGAATTCACCTTCTTCGACTTCCACCCCATCGATGATCCCATCATGCACATGGGCCTCGAACTCAAACTCACCGTCGTGCAGCTTCACACCGAAGTCGAGCTCACCGGCGGTGAAGAGCGCACCCGAAGCGCTGCCAAGTCCCGCAAGGGCCAACAAGGGCGTCCATTGTTTCTTTCGTATCATTGTCACTTCTATCTTTTGGGGTTTCTAGTTTCGCGACCTCTGTTCGAATCGAAAGAAGCCGAAATTTTCGCTCGCGCCCGGGACCACCAGCTTGCGGCGCATCACCACCGAGATCTCGTTGCCGCGCTCAGCCCCGTCCTCGTAAAATCCATCGGCCTTTCCCTCCGCAAAAAGCCGCCGCCACGGCCGCCAAGGGCCTTGCAGGTCGGCACTGAAGGCCACCGCCAACTCCAGCGGACTCACTGCAAAATCATCCTTGCGCAGGTCCCGGAGAAACTCGATCTCGGCCCGCCCATCGGCATACCGCGGCCGGGGTAAAAGCCCACCGTCACTCACCACCGGATCGAGCCCGTGCCAGAATAAGAGAAACTCCAGCCCACTGCTCACCCCGTCGCGATCGTAATCGGCGGTTTGGTCCGACAAAGTTCCCTCGGCGAGCCCATGGGCTCGCTCGAAGCTGTCAGCCCACTCGGCATACGAATAATCCGCCTTCAGATTGACCAGGAAAGTGAGGGTGAAAGGCACCCCGACGACCCCGCCCTGCTCGGCCTGTAGGCTCACCCGGTAGATCCCGTCGGCCCCGAACGCAAAGCGGGTCTCCTGCGTCGAGTGTGCAAGAACCACGCTCCCCGGCCCGGTCCACGACAACAGGGCCAGCGAAACCGGCCCTTCACCCGCAAAGGCCATCTCCCCGATGCCCGCCAGCCCGACCTGACCCCGCGACGCCCCTCCGGCCGGCCCCATGACAAACTCCCGGTCAGCCGCGATCAGCACGACCTGATTCACCGCGTAGTCCACTTCGCTCATCGGGTCGAAAATCGACGCCGACGGCCTCCCGCCCCCGCCCGGCCCCAAGCGCCACTGCCCCGCCCCGGTGAGCACCCCGTCGTGCGGGACGACAAAGGACAGGATCGCTTCGGATTCCGTGACCTCGTTGGCATGAGGTTGCCCGGGATTGAACTTGGCCTCATTCCGGAAACGCACCTGGTAAGTCCCGGGCTTGCTGAAACCCCAGTTATAATGACTGTGCCCGCCCGCCGGGATAGGACTCAGAATGTCTGCCTCCGTGAGGCCATCCGCCGTGTTGTAGTGAAACTCCAAATCCCCGAACCCACTGCTGGTCCACAGAAAGAAGTCGCCCCCGCGTTGCGGCCCCGTGCCAGTCACTTCCAGCAAAGTGGACTCGATCGCCCCCAAGGGACTCGGGGAGTAATTCCCTCCTATCTTGGCTTGGAAGATCCCCTGAGGATACACCGCCCGCCACCCCAGAAACAACTGCCCCGGAATGTTGTTCTGCGAGAGGATCCAAAGCGGCTCGTCAGCCCCAATCCCAAAGGCCGGCAGCGGCCCCGAAGAAACGAGACGGGTCGAGGGTGCCGCGAGCAGACGGACGTTCTCCAAAGGCATCCGAACCACCCCCTCATCATCCGCAAAACTACCGCTGGGATCATAGCTGATCGACGATTCCCAACCATTGTCGATCAATCCTTCGGTTGGAACGCTGTAATCAATCTGATACTCGAAATGCCCCAGCACCAAGTCGACCGCCGCGAGCGGGAAGGCGAGGATGAGAAAACACAACGACAGAAAAATAAGACGCATCCGGGGCGAGTCATAATTAAACGCAACTTACTTGCAAGTAATTAATGCAAATCACTTGCATAAATATGCCTTTTTCGGTTTTTTCAGCCCGGTGAATCGAATTGGCCTGTTTTTTTTGATCAACCTCCTGCCCTTGGAAGGTCAGGATGCCTTTGAGCCCATCGATTCCGAGCTCGGGACCACCACAGTGGTGGCATCGGAGGCTCCTTCACTGGCGGACTACCATCCTCCTGGCCCCGGCGAGACGATTGACGGACCTGAGCTGCAGCGCCTTGCCCGGGGAACGCTTGGCGACACCTTGGGCTGGCAGGCCGGGGTCAACGCCTCGTTCTACGGCCAGGGAGCAAGCCGCCCGGTGATTCGGGGCTTCGACGGCTTTCGGGTGCGCGTCCTTCGCGACTCGGTGGGCACCCTCGATGTCTCGTCCTCCAGTCCGGATCATGGCATTCCGGTGGAGCCCCTCCTGCTCCGCGAGGTGGAAATCCTCCGCGGGCCTGCTGCTCTCCGTTTCGGGAACTCGGCCCTCGGCGGCGCCGTCAACAGCATCTCCCGCACCTTCGCCACCGAACGCCCGGACCGGCAGTTCGCCGGAGCCTTCGAATCGCGCTTCGATTCCGTTTCTTCGGGGCTCACCACCGCCGCCCACCTCGACGTCACCCTGGGAGATTTCGTCCTGACCCTGACTGGTTCCCATCGTGAGGCGAACGACTATGACCTTCCGGGCCGGGCCCGCACGTCGCGATATGAGGCCCGTTTCAACCCGATCGTCAACGACCCGGCTTCCGGCACCACCCTGCCGGTGCCCAACCCCTCGGGCACCCTCCCCAATTCCCATCACGACAGTGACAGCCACTCGATCGGTTTGAGTTGGTTTCCCGAAGCGATGCCCATCGAGGCCTCGCTGGCTTGGTCCAACTTCCGCTCCGATTTTGGCCTGCCCTACCTCTTTGGTGGGGATGCCAACGACCTCTTTGGTTTTTCCTCGCTCACGCTTGAACAAGACCGCCTCGACTTCCGTCTCCGTTACCTTCCCGACCTGCCGTGGCTCACTGAAGCCACTTTCCATTTCGGTTTCGGGGACTACGAACACACTGAAAGTTTTACCGGACGAGCTAAGGATGTCGGCCTGCGCTTCGATGATACCTTTTTCGACCTGCAGGCTTGGGAGGCCCGCCTCGACCTCGTCCACGAGCCGACCGACTGGCTCCGCGGCGTGGGCGGATTCCAACTCTGGTCCCACCAGCTCACCCCCAGCCGCCTTGCTGGAGCTCCCGATCCCTCGTCCCGCTACGCCAATCACTTCGAAACCAGCAACCTCGGGGTATTCCTTAGTGAGATCGTCATGCTCGGCGAGTTTGAGCTCAACGCAGCCTTGCGCTGGGAGGCCCAGAAGATCGAAGATCTCTCATTTGCGAACTTCGGATTCACGCGCGAGGTCGATGAGACCAGCTTCAGCGCGATTCTGGGCGCGAACTGGGAACGCGAGTTCATCGGCCCCTTCGAACGCCTGCAGGCCAGCTTTTCAACCTCATTCATCGAGCGTCTGCCCACCGAAACCGAGCGCTTCGCTTTCTGGACCAATCCGGCCATCCAACGCTTTCTCATTGGGGGGGACCTCGATGGCGTGCCTTTGCGTAACGAACAAAGCGTCGGGCTTGACCTGGGTTTCGAAGCCGAAGTGGGCGAGGTCGACCTGTTCCTCAATCTCTTTCATTACCAGATTGACCGCTTCACCTACCTGCAGGACATCACGGGCATTGGCAACCAGGCAGAATACACCCAAACAGGTGCCTGCTTTCGCGGTCTTGAGGCGCAAGGAGACTGGACGATCGTCGAGAATGGCGAGCGGGCACTCAAGCTCGCCCTGATGGGCGACTGGATGCGAGCCAGCGACCGGCACCACGACAACCCGCTGCCCCGTATCCCGCCCTTCCGGCTAGGAAGCCGTCTCGCCTACACTCAAGGCCCGCTGCAGGCTGCTTTGGAAATCCGCCACGTCTTCCATCAGAGCCGAATTCAACCGTCGGGCGGCATCGTTCAGGGCGAACTCCCGACCGATGGCTACACCGAGATCAATCTCGACAGCACTTACCAAGTTGACTTGAACGACGCCGTCCGCCTGACCTTGTTCGCTCGCATCGAAAACCTCCTCAACGAAGACCGTCGACTCCACACCTCGTTTCTCAAGGACGTGGCTCCTCTTCCCGGACGGAATTTCAGCCTCGGCGGGCGCTTGGAATTCTGATCATTCAGCCATCGCGGCCTCGATTTCCTCCACGGTGGTCGGATAGTGAGCGAAAAGGTCGATGTTCCTCTCTTCTCCGATGATGAATTCGTTCTCGATCCGCACTCCCATGTTTTCCTCGGGAATGTAAATGCCGGGTTCGACGGTGAAAACCATGCCGACTTTGAATTCGGAGGTCGGGTGTCCGACATCGTGGACATCGAGGCCCAGGTGATGCGAGGTGCCGTGCATGAAGTATTTCTTGACCAGCTTTTTGCTCTCATCCTGCTTTTTGGCCTCTTCGGAATCGATGAGGCCGAGCCCGATCAATTCAACCTCCATGAGCTCCAGCACCTGCTTCTGATATTCTGAGAGGATCAAGCCGGGCCTCAAAATCTCGCTAGCCCCGTACATCACCCGCAGGACCGCCTCGTAGACGGCCTTCTGACGCTCGGTAAACTTGCCGTTTACCGGCACGGTCCGGGTCATGTCGCCAACCCAGTTGCCATACTCGGCCCCGACATCCATCAGGACCATCTCGCCATCCTCACAAATGCGGTTGTTTTCCACGTAGTGCAGGACGCAGGCATTCTTGCCCGACCCAATGATCGGGGTGTAGGCAAAGCCACGTGACTTGCGGCGGATGAACTCATGAATGTATTCCGCCTCAATTTCCCACTCGCCGACGCCGGGTTTGATGAACTTGAGGACTCTTCGGAATCCGGCCTCGGTGATGTCGATGGCCTTCTGGATGAACTTGATTTCCTCGGGGTCCTTGACCGTACGCATCTCGGCTAGCAGGACCGAGACCCGCTCATACTTGTGTAAGGGATACCGGTTCTGGCACTGGGTGATGAAGCGGCGGTTCCGCGTCTCCACACTGGTGTCGGCCCGATGATATTCGTTGGTCTGCAAGTAGAGGTGTTCGACTTGGGGAGCGAGCCGATGGAGCACCGCTTCAAAGCCATCGCTCCACTGCACGTTCTTCACTCCCGAGAGCTTGGCAGCCTCTTCCTTGGTATGGCGGGCCCCTTCCCAGATGGCGAGGTGCTCCGAGGTTTCTCGGACAAAAAGAATCTCGCGATCAGCCTCCAAGGCCGCATCCGGACAAAGCACGAGCACCGTTTCCTCCTGATCGATGCCGGAGAGATAGAAGAGGTCGTTGTTTTGACGGAATCCCATCGTCCCGTCGGCGTTGGTGGGCATGATGTCGTTGGAGTGAATCACCACCAAACTGCTCGGCTTCAATTGCTCGAGAAGGCGCTTGCGGTTGCGGACAAAAAACTGGGGATCGGCGGGTTCGTAACGCATCGCTGCTAATCCACCCCTTTTCCCCGAGGCTGGCAAGGGCGGACTGGCCAAGGCCGATTGCATTTTCAGCCCATGATCCCAACTTGGGCATTCCAAAAGCATGAGTGTTCGGCATCCTTCCCTCCCGCATATGTCGCCCTACCAAACTTGGCTCAGCAAAATCCGCAAGCGCGCTCGTCCCAGTGGTGCGCTGAGCCAGTGGGCCGAAGTCCTGGCCCGCAAACAAGATGGAGACGCCGAGATGTGGCGCGAGCATCTCCGCGATATCCTCGATGAAAGGGAGCGGGCCACCCCTGATCTGATCCTCGATCTCGATCTCATCACCGCCCCGGCCAAGTCGAAGGGAAGCGCCGACCTCCAATTGCCATTGTGGTAACTTCTCACGATCACGAAAGGGCGGTCTCCAGACTGCCATTCGGATTCGGCGATGACCCTCTGGAGAGTGTCACTTCACGAAAAAGCGCGACCGAGGCCTTCCTCGTCGCGCTTGCGAAAATCGGAAAGAAACCCGTTTACTTGCCCCAGGCCTTGAGGAGGGCCTGGCCCATCTCGGACGGAGTCTCGGCGACCACGATCCCGGCATCGGCCATGGCAGCTTTCTTGGCTTCGGCGGTGCCTTGGCCTCCGGACACGATTGCCCCGGCGTGGCCCATGCGGCGTCCCGGGGGGGCCGTCGCTCCAGCGATGAATCCGGCCACCGGCTTCTTGCAGTTTTCCTTGATCCATGCTGCTGCCTGTTCTTCGGCCGATCCACCAATCTCTCCGATCATGATGATGGCCTCGGTTTCGGGATCGTCATTGAAGAGCTTGATGATATCGAGGTGTGAGGTGCCGTTGATGGGATCACCACCGATCCCGACGCAGGTACTCTGACCGTATCCCAGCGAAGTGACTTGCCAGACGGCCTCGTAGGTGAGCGTTCCCGAACGCGAGACGATCCCGACATTTCCTTTTTTGTGGATGTATCCGGGAGCGATCCCGATGCGACAGCCACCAGTGGAATCCGGACCGGTTCCTGGCGTCACGATGCCCGGGCAGTTCGGCCCGATCAAGCGGGTCTTGGATCCCCGCATGTATTCCTTCACTCGCATCATGTCCATGACCGGGATGCCTTCAGTGATGGCCACCACGAGATCGACCCCGGCATCGACAGCCTCGAGGATGGCATCGGCTGCGAAGGGTGGCGGCACAAAGATGGCGGAAGTGGTGGCTCCGGTCTCCCTCACGGCCTCGGAGACGGTATCAAAGACCGGCACCCTGTGATCCCCATGATCAAAGGTCAGCCCCCCCTTTCCCGGGGTCACACCGGCCACCAAAGAGGTCCCGTAATCCAAACTCAATCCGGCATGGCGTCCGCCAAATCCTCCGGTAATTCCCTGCACCAACACTTTGGTGTCTTCACTGACTAAAATCGACATCTTACTTCATTCGTTTGGGGTTACACTGATGCCACCGCTTTCTTGGCAGCATCGGCGAGATCATCGGCTCCGGTGATGGCCAGCCCGGAGGCAGCGAGGGTCGCGCGACCGGCGGCCACGTTGTTCCCTTCGAGTCGCACCACGAGAGGCAGTTTGAGCCCGGTTTCCTCGACCGCCGCCACCACTCCTTCGGCGATGACGTTGCAGTCCATGATTCCTCCAAAAATGTTGATCAGGATTGCCTCCACCTTTGGGTCGCCCTGAATGATGTTGAAAGCCCCGATGACCTGCTCCTTGGTCGCGCCACCTCCCACGTCGAGGAAGTTGGCGGGATCTCCGCCGGCAAACTTGATCGCATCCATCGTGGCCATGGCGAGGCCAGCCCCATTCACGAGGCAGGCGATATTGCCGTCCAGCCCGATGTAGCTGAGATCAAACTCGGAAGCCGCGACCTCGCGCGGGTCCTCCTCCTCGGTATCGCGGTAGGCAAGGACCTCGGGGTGACGATAAAGGGCGTTGTCATCGAACCCGAACTTGGCATCGAGCGCGAGAACTTGACCGTCGGTCGTTTCCACCAGCGGGTTGATCTCCACCATGTCGCAGTCGAGCGACACGAAGAGTTTGAAGAGATTCTTCACGAGCTTGCCAAATTCCTTGGCGGCCGGGCCGGTGAAGCCGAGAGCCGCGGTGAGTTTACGCACCTCGTAGGGCTGCAGCCCGGCGAGCGGGTGGATCAACTGCTTGATGATCTTTTCGGGGCGGTTCTCCGCCACCTCCTCGATGTCCATTCCGCCTTCGGTCGAAGCCACGATGACCGGACGGCTGGTGTCGCGGTCCATCAGGAGGGAGAGGTAATACTCGTGCTTGATCTCCACCGCGTCGGCCACCATCACCTTGCGGACCAATCGACCTTCCTCGCCAGTCTGCTTGGTGACGAGGGTTTGCCCGAGCATTTGACCGGCAATCTCCCCGATCTTGGCGGGGTCCTGGGTGAGATGAACCCCACCTTCGAATCCGTTCTTGAAAGTTCCTTTGCCCCGCCCCCCGGCATGGACCTGGGCTTTTACGACCAAAAGATCCGATCCTATTTCTTCTGCGATGGCTCTCGCCTCTTCAGCTGTCTCCGCCATTTTGCCCCGGGGACTCGGGACCTCAAAGCGGTCAAACAGCTCCTTTGCCTGATATTCGTGGATATTCATGCCGGAAAACGCTGAACGCTAACCACGAAAACAGCCCGCGCAATGCTTAATCGCCCTAAACTCCGGTCGCACATCGAGTCCCGTCTTTTGACGTCCCCCTTGTTTCCTTGTCAGCAACCGCCCTCCCCCCTAGCTTCCCGAACACCCAATCTTCAGACACCTTCATGATCCTCACTGTCTTTTCATTTCTTCTCTTTACCGCCTGTGCGGCCTTCCTCACCTGGTGGATCACTCGCAAAGACGAGAGAGCCAGCTCAGAAGGCTTCTTCCTGGGCGGCCGTAGTCTGACCTTTCCCATCATCGCAGGCTCGCTCCTGTTGACCAATCTTTCCACCGAGCAAATGGTGGGGCTCAATGGCTCAGCCTATCAAAACGGGCTCAGCGTGATGGCCTGGGAGGTCGTTTCGGTGATTGCCCTCGTCCTGATGGCGGTTTTTTTCCTCCCGCGCTTTCTCCGAGCCGGGATCACCACCGTCCCGCAGTTCCTTGAACTGCGTTTCGACCGCCGGACGCAAACTCTTGCCAACTCGGTGTTCCTGGCGGCCTATGCCCTCCTCCTCATCCCCATCATCCTCTACAGTGGTGCGAAAGGCCTCATCAACATCATGGACCTCAAGGCCATGACTGGAATCGAAAGCGAATACCTTCTCTTGCAACTCACCTGCTTTGCGATCGGGATCGCGGGCATGCTTTACGCCCGCTTTGGTGGTCTCCGCACGCTGGCAGTCCTCGACACCATCAACGGGATCGGCCTCCTCGTCGGTGGTTTCCTCATTGCCTGGTTTGCCCTTGCATACCTCGGCGGCGAAGATGGTGTTTCGGGCGGATGGGAGACCCTGAAAAACCAACATCCCGAGCGCCTTGATTCCACCGGCGAGCAAGGGACCGATGTTCCTTTCGCCACCCTCTTCACGGGGGTCGCGCTCCTCAATCTCTTCTACTGGTGCACCAACCAGCAGATCATCCAAAGGACCTTTGGAGCCAGTTCACTCGCCGAAGGGCAAAAAGGAGTGCTCCTCACGGGTGCCTTGAAGCTCCTCGGGCCGGTCTATCTCGTCATGCCCGGCATCATCGCCTTTCATCTCTATCTCGGACAGGACGTCAAACCCGACGATGCTTACGGAATGCTGGTTTCGGAGGTTCTGCCCGACCACCTCACCGGATTCTTCGCCGCGGTCATGGTCGGGGCGATCCTGAGCTCCTTCAATGCCGCCCTTAATTCCACCTCCGCCCTTTTCTCCATCGGTCTCTACAAGCACATGGTCAACCCCTCGGCGTCAGACCAGCAAACGGTGAAAACCGCCAAGTTGTTTGTCACGGTCATCGCCATCGCCGCTATGCTCGGAGCACCGCTCCTCTCCAAAACCGGAAGCCTCTTCAGTTACCTCCAGACGATGAATGCGATCTACTTCATCCCCATTTTCTCGGTGGTCGTGATGGGCATGCTCAACAAGCGGGTGCCGTCAGCCTCGGCCTTTGCCAGTATGATCGTCGGCCTCATCATCCTCATCAGCACTCTCATTCTCTACCCCGCGCTGGCACCCTTGAAAGAGGACCCGGTGACCGGAGCATCGGTCGCACAAAGCTTTGCCGATGTCACCGGCTTCAGCAACTACCACCTGATGGGTATCACTTTTGCCCTCCTCATCGGAATCATGATGACGGCCTCGATCATTGCCCCACGCGCCACTGCGTGGAAGATCGAAACGAGAAACCCTATCGACATGAGCCACTGGAAAGGGGTGCCGGTCGCGAGTGCCATTCTCATTGCCTTGGTCCTGATCATCTACATTTCCTTCCACCAGTAAATCACCTTCACCCTCTCGCATGCTTGAACCCAACCCGCCCCTGACCGATCTCGCCCGGGATGCCTCCCTGCTCTTGGAGGAGACCTTTGGGGCCGGACCCGCGCTAACCGCGGCAGCACCAGGCAGGGTCAATTTGATCGGGGAACACATCGACTATTGCGATGGCTTTGTTCTCCCTCTGGCCATCGAGCGCCACGTGGTGATTGCCGCGCGCCCCACCGACTCCTCGATTGCACGGGTGGTCAGCACCGGACTCGACCCGGTCGAAATCGACCTTTCGGTCCCCCAAAAAGCGGGAATTCCTCAATGGAGCAACTACCTGCGCGGCGTCATTCAGGGATTTCTCGACCTTCACTGTCGCCTACCCGGTTTTGAAGCCGCCATTGTTTCCTCCATCCCGTTGGGAGCCGGACTATCCTCGTCGGCCGCACTCGAGTGCGCCTTCGCCACCCTGCTGGAGGGTCTGGTCGACACCGTCCTGCCCACCGTTGACAAGGCCCGCTTGGCTCAGGCCGCCGAACACCAATTCGCCGGGGTGCCCTGCGGCCTCATGGACCAGTTCGCCTCCTCGTTCGGACAAAAAGACCAGCTCATCCTCATCGACTGTCGTTCCGGAGAGCCCGAGCTCATTCCCTTTACCGATCCCTCCCTATCGGTCCTGGTGGCTCACACCCGAGTGTCGCATGACTTATCCGACGGAGGCTACGCCGCCCGCCGCAAGGACACCGAAAACGGGCTCGCCCTTCTCGGAAAAAGCAGTTGGCGTAAAGTCACGATGAAGGACGCCTACGCTGCGCGCGAAACAATGGGGGACCGCCTCTTCCGCCGCGCACGCCATGTCATCACCGAAACGGCCCGCACCATCGAGGCTGTGGAAGCCTTCAGGGCCAACGATTTCTCCAAGCTGGGAAGCCTCATGGATCAATCGCATCGCTCCCTGCGGGACGACTTTGAGGTCTCCTGTGAGGAGCTCGACCTGATGGTAGCCCTTGCCAAGGAAATCGGCTTTGAGGGCGGAGTCCTCGGGGCCCGCATGACCGGTGGGGGCTTCGGGGGCTCCACCGTGACCTTGTGTCGCACCAACGATGCTGCCGCCATCGCCAGCCGCATGCACCAACGCTATCTCGACGAAACCGGAATCGTTCCACTCGTCTTCGCCACCCGCCCTGCGGCTGGAGCTTCCCTCCTGAACTTATCGTCGTAGCGGAAGACAAACCCGCACCACCAGATCGTTGCCCTCAACTTCCTCGTAGACCTCGAAAGGAGGCACTTTCGGATCGGGCTTGAGGTGCTTGGCCCGAAGATGCATCAGCCCCCCGGCCCAACCGTTGCCGAGGTGACGGAATTCACCGTAATGCCGGACGGTAAAGACCTCGCTGCCCGGAAACTCAAACAACTCCATTCCGTCGGCCACCACTCCGGGCATCCTCTCCAAGCGGACCCCGGTGAGATAAACAACTTTCCGCTTCTTCCAGCACCACTTGTGATAGACCGTCATCGCCTCTCCTTGGGGATAATGCTCTCGAACCTCCAGATAATCAGCCTCCATTGCGGCGGCCAGGTCATCCATCGCCACTGTCCGCCGGAGCCCCACCCCAATAAAAGGCGCGCATCCCTCGCGCCCGGGAACCTCAACCCGCGACCGAACCACCCCGTCCTCCGCCAAATCTTGCAACATCCGTAGGCCGCGCTCGAAGTCGGCCCCGATCTGCCGTTGCAAGGACCACTTCCTCCAGAAGCTCCAACCAGGGTGTTTCCCTGACATCGACCAAGTCACCCGCGTGCCACCCTCGACTTCTTGAAACGAGATCGAGACTTCCGTCCGCAAGCGGTGCGGTTCGCTGCTGACCAGTTCGTAATCGATCCTGCGCCCTTCCACTTCATCGCTGATCCTGATGCACCCCTGTCCGCACGCCTCTCCTTTCCATGAAAAAGCCTCTTCCAGAAATTCCAGCTCAAATCCCGGCGCTGCCACCAACCAAGGGGACCACCGTGGCCAGTTCTCAAATCGTCGTACCAAGGGAGAGACCACGGCAACCTGACGTTGAATCAACTGGGATCGCGACACAAACAGGGCGGGCACAAGCAAGATCTATCACCAAAACACCTTCCTGAACACTCCTCTTGCACTTTCGCAAATCACGATTTCTTTGACCGGTATGAAAAAAACCTTAGCCCTCATCCTCCTGTCCCTGTCATCCTGCCTCGGTGCCGAACCTCCCGCCTACGTTTCCGAGGCCCCTTTGCCCAAAGGCTGGCCAGCCCCCGGTCCCTACAACGAGGTGGCGGAAAAGTCCTACCCGAAATACCGCGCCGCCATCACCCCCGGCTCGTCCGGCCTTTCCTTCTGGACTCTCTTCAGCCACATCAAAAAAAAGGACATCCCGATGACCGCGCCGGTCGAAATGAAAATGGAAAAGGATGGCGACAAGATGAAGCGGGTCAACATGGCCTTCCTCTACCAAAATACCGAAGTTGGCCAAAGTGGCGCCGATGGCCAGAAGATCGAGGTCAAGGACATCGAGCAGGCCAAGGCCCTGAGTTATGCCTGGGTCGGCGACGACTCCCCGGAGCAAATCGCCAAAGCCCAAAACGCCCTTGAGAAGGCACTGAAAGCAAAGGAACTGAAAGCGGAGTCCTTTCGCATGCTCGGCTACAACGGCCCCGGCACCCCGCGCAACAAGCGCACCTACGAGCTCCAAGCGGTCCTCCCAGTCGAACCGTAAACGGAACGGGCCTCCCGGGTGGCAGGGCGTTTGGCTGGAGGCGCGGGAAGCCTTGAGCTACCGGGACAAAGGAATCGCTAGGAGTTTGTCGGACTGGAATCGAGCGAATTTCCGATTTTGACGATCAAGTC